>QMNL01000389.1 GCA_003647755.1 Candidatus Coatesiibacteriota bacterium | reverse complement strand
GAGGTTATTGAGGAGGTTGGCGTTCTTGGGATTTTTAAGAAGTGCGGCCTCAAGCACCTTCTGGGCCTCTTTGGGCCGGTTCTCCGCCATGAGCGATTGGGCGAGCTTGGATGAGGCGACAAAATCGTCAGGGGCGAGTTCAAGCGCCCGTCGATATGCTCTTTGCGACTCCTTGCTCCTGCCCAGCGTGTCCAGTGTGCCGCCGAGGTTGAGCCAGGCCCGCTGAAACTCCGGGTCGAGCTTGACGGCCTTGCTGAACGCCAGGTATGCGTCCACGAGAGAGCCGGGGTCGTTCTGATGGCGGGCTCTCTGTAGGTAGGCAACGCCGATGTTGTTCTGGATCTGCGGCCAGAATGGCGCAAGCTCCACCGCTGGCTCGAGCACGTCAATCGCATCCTGAGCCTGCTGATTCAAAAGGTAGAGGTTGCCCAAGAGAATCCTCGGCACAAGGTAGTAACCCGCTGAGGAGATCGACTTACGCAGACTCTCGATTGCGTCAGAGTTGTCGCCCTTAGCGATCAGGATGCGGGCCTGACGCAGATTGTAGTCCGCGACGAAAAGCGATATAGGCCTGAAGATGAGCAGCGCCGCGACTGCGGCGAGGATGACCGATACGAGGACCTTGGAGGGTTTTGAGATTGTCAGTATTCGGGACCCTTTTGCGGGCAGGCCCCCGGCCACGAGGCCCAGATTGACCGCAAACATCATGGACGAGGCGGGCATTGAGAGGTTGCTGCTGAAGAATGCATGGACGAGCGTTGCGACCACTGCGCCCGCTCCACCGAGGACAAGCATTGGGATGCCGCTTGGCGAGCCTTTCTTACGAAGTGCTTTCAGAAGCGGCCAGAGGGAGACGCCCAGCAGGTAAATGAACGCCGTCAACCCCAGAAAGCCAGTCTCTGCGGCGAGCTTGATATAGTCATTGTGGGGGGAACGAACACTGATTCGAGCGCCGGCAATCCGGTGTTCCTGAGGGAGCCGGACCGAGGGGTAATAGAGAGCAAAGGCTCCGCAGCCGACGCCGAAGGCTGGGTGTTGCCTGAGCAGAGAAAGCGATCCCCGCCACAGCTTGAGCCGAAACGCAATCGGGGCGTCGGAGAGGTCAATGGTCTTTTCGGCCTTTTGGATTGCAGATGTGCCTCTTTCCCTCTTGCTCAGAGAGAACGACAGCGCTGTCGTAACGATCAGCACCCCGATGAAGACTGCGCCGGTAAGGCGTTTTGTGCGGTCGGCGGCCTGCGAGGCGGTATTTAGGAAAATAAGACGCCTTTTTCGCCAAAGCACGATAACCAGGAAAATGACAGATGCGCCGAGGCCCACCCATGCTCCCCTGCTGAATGTGATCGCCAGAAAAACGAGCATGACGCAGCATGCGGCCAGCAAGAGCCATGTGGCCGCGCGTTTGCCCTTCTCTATCGCCTCAAGGCCGAGCGCCAACCCCAGCGGGATCACCGTGATTAGGTATTGCGCGGCGAAATTGTCGTGGCCGAGCGTCGCTCCGAACATCGGGAAGCCGTAGCTGTCGTGAATCGCTGGGAATATTGCACCTGTCAGGAAATTGATTATCCCCAACACGGAGATGCACGAGGCAATGAAAATGGCGGCATAAGCGACAGCTCTTCCCTCCTGTGAGCCTGCGAGGCACGTGGCGACCGCAAAAACTGCAAGCAGTGCGCAGATTCGCAGGAACTCGTTAAGCGACAGGCCTGGGTTTGACGTGGCCGGTATCGAGGCGAGCAGAGATAGTGGGAGAATGATGAAAGGCGCGATCAGCCGTCTGGGGAACCGAAACCAATTGCCGGTTATGCCGAGTATTATCGCCATAATTACAGTTGCGCCCAAGAGCATAAGAGCAGTGTTTTTGACTAAGATATAGCCGTTCGAGGTGAGCGAGTTGGAGAAGACCAATGGCACCACGATGACCTCAGCCAAAAGTATGAGAGTAAGCACCTGAAGGTTTGAAAGCGGAGGCCCTTCGGCTACATCCATCCCGAATCTTACACCCACGAAAAACGTTCTGGGGCCCTCGCCCCGTTCTACTCTCCCGGAACCATTACGATCTGATCGTAATACTGCGTGGCCTGCTCAACTATTGCAAGATATGCCGAGTAGCAACGACCACATGGGCACAGCACTGTCCCACTGTTCTTGCCGATCCTCAGCAGCTGTCCACACTTACACTTCAATATGTATTCATCCTGCTTCGAGGTCGCGACATACTCAGAATCTCGAAGTATCCGGTCGATTCTCATGCGCACTCCTTCAACTGATTTACCCATCCACTACCGATTTTCCGCCTGATAGGATAAATCGAACGAACCGCCCACAATATATAGTGCCAATTAGAGGCTAAGCTGTGTAGCTTCGCATCCCGCCAGATAGACCAACGATGGACGTCCGTGCACAACAATCATAGCACTGCTATCAGTGTGCGTGCACAGCTATTCCCAATCGGTTGGTGGTTGGCGGCCAATGCGCAATCCTAAGGGGATTGAGCAATGTGAATCGCACGGATGTCATCCGGACTCGGCCAACCAGATTCTCAGCGTTTTCCCCAATAATCAGATTGACGCAGATGGTTCTAGCCTTTTGGAGTGCGGCGGCTTGACGCTACATCGATCCTACGTCAATCATCGCTGCAGCAATCGCCTTTCGCATAGAGATGAAACTGTCTATTGGAG
>QMNL01000388.1 GCA_003647755.1 Candidatus Coatesiibacteriota bacterium | reverse complement strand
CCCGAAACCAACAACCCAACGAATCCGCAGCCCGTTTTGGGGAAACTCCAAGGCTGCCCAGTTAAGGAGGGCGCTAAGCTACTGCGATGTCACGATGTAGGGCGCGAGAAGGTCCGTTTGGAGTGTGACGGCTCGGGCATCTTGCACGCATAGGAAGGGGTCCACAGGTTACGCAGATTTCGCAGATTGAAATGATGCATCATGCAAGCGATCAGCCCCCTATGAACAAGATGAGGGAACGCCAGGGATATTTTTTGCGGGAATTACTGCGTTCGCTGGCGTTAGGCGAGGAGCCTGTGGTCGCTGGAGAAAAACTGCCTAGCCGCGAGGTGAGAGACGATCGTGGCGACAACTGTGGCCTGACAGAGGAGCATATAGAAGACGATTACTTGTATGGAGACGGCCTGAAAGACATTCGCTCCGGCAAGAATCATGCCTGTCATTGCGCCCGGCAGATGGACAATTCCAACGAGTTTGAGTGTTACAAGGGTGGGGGCGAGCGTGCGCCTCAGCGAGAGTCTCAGATGTCTCTTCATTGCTTGCGATGATGTGGCGCCGAGGCAGAGTGCGGCCTCGATCTTCGCCTTGTTTGCGGCTATCTCATCTTGGACACGGCCGAAAGCCAGGGTTCCGACGTTTGCGCCCATGCCGATGGCGATTCCGGCGAGTGGGATGATCTGTCTGGGCTGGGAGGGGACGATCGAGAGTCCCGCTAGCAGGCCAACCGAAAGAAGTGTGCCAATGGCCATGCCAATGAAGGCGATCAGCTGGGCATGAGGGACGTCTGGTGCAGACCTGCCACAGGTAATGGCCCCGATGACAACCATTACCGACAGCAAGGCAACGATCGATTCAACGCTCTTGAGGCTGAATACAACGTTAAGAACGTAGCCGACCACCATCAGCTGCACGAAGACCCGAACTACGCCAATCAGGAAGTTTTTTTCCAGGCCGAGATTCTGCTTGCGCAATAGGAACAGCGCAATCGCGACGAAAACCAACGCTGAGGCGATCTGCTTCCAGCCAACATTCTGCCAAACTGCTGCTATATCATTCATGGTGTTCCTCCTGGGTGAGGTTAGCGGAAGCGCTGGGCCGAATCCGCATCAGTCGTCAGCGAGCAGCTCGTCCCTGTTGCAGAGTGCAAAGAGCGGATAGCCTCTCGCCTCGATATTTTCCCTGCCGCCCTCCATGCGGTCGAGGACGGTTATCACTTCAACGACCCGACAGCCATGCGCCTCGACCGCCTCGACCGCCTCGAGCGCCGATCGGCCTGTTGTCGTTACATCCTCCACAATGACCACGTCTTCGCCCTTTTGCAGCGGGCCCTCGACCCGCCTGCCCGTCCCGTGTCCCTTGACCTTCTTGCGCACGATAAACGCATCAACGGGGAAGTCCTCATCCCAGCTCAGAGCGCACGCTGAGCACGCTATTGGGTCTGCGCCCAACGTCAGGCCGCCGACATGGTGCACGCCGAGCTCCTTGAGGCGAGAAACGATCAGGCGCCCAACGAGTCTCAGGCCTTCTGCGGAGAGCGTGGTCATCTTGCAGTCAACGTAGTAGTTGCTGGTTCCGCCCGAGGAGAGCTTGAAATGCCCTTTCTTCAGCGATCGCTCTCGCAGAAGCCCAATGAGACGTTGCCGTGGCTGCATAGTGCCTACTCCCACAATGTTTGCCTAACTGCTCAGTCTGAAGCCAATTCTCAACTATGTCGTGAGACGTTATTCATTTTTTTCAGTGCTTGGCTGCACGTCGGCCGGAAGTCGCGCAAGAACAAACTCTCTGATCTTGACAGCTGCGTCACGGGCGCTCTTCGCTCGCTCAATAGAGGGCCAGAATTCAGGATCGTAGCGGGGCTGGAGGGCATATTCAGTTAGGCCTCGAACTTCAGAGATTATCTTCTCAAATGAAGAGTCGATCCTACTACGGAGTCCTAGCAACCTTTCCAGATCGTGCATGAATGGGAATGTCATGCGGTTTTGAATCAGATAAGCTTTGAGATACTTCTCGATCGCCTGCTGGCAATGAAAACACGCAACGTCCGAAGATTGGTTCAAGGAAATCAACGCCTTCACTGCGCAAAGATCACTTTCGGCCTTCAGTACCCACAAGCGAACAAGATCAAGTCGGCTTTTCATAGAGCACCTTTCCCTCACGAACAGCCGTGGTTACGAAGGCCTCCTCTACCTGACTCCAGTCATACACTTCCTCCGGGGTATAAACAATAATGTCCATAGGCACCATTATATTCCGAAGCGCATAACGAATGTCGCCAGATCGCTCCCAACGAGGCACATCGGAATCCTTAATCACTAATATGTCCAGATCGCTCCAGTAGCTTGCCTCGCCCCTCGCTCGGCTACCGAACAGGATTATCCTGTCCGGATCAGCCACATCGACGATGCGTCGAACTACTTCGGCAATGAACTCGTTTGTAACCTCTTGATAGATCGGTTCCACCCTATGCGCCATAATTCCTACCTCAAATCAAAGGCTGATTATCGGCGATCTCAGCACTGCATTTCAAGCCCTTTAGACCACGGTAAACTGGCGCCGCTTTAGGTGGCGGCGGTCCTGGCGTGTCCTTCAAATGGCCTCGCGTCCTAGATGTCGTGGACGAATCTGGCTTTTCAGGTAGGGAAACTGGATCGGAAGCGTCAACTGCTTACGAGAGCCAGAGACGGTGAAGAGGGTTT
>QMNL01000387.1 GCA_003647755.1 Candidatus Coatesiibacteriota bacterium | reverse complement strand
CAGAGTTCCGAGCCGACCCACGTAAAATCCCTAACCCAAAAGTGAAGTTCAAGTGCATTAGATGCAAAGTAGGCCAGCTGGTGTTGGTGTCCCAGGCGGACACTTCCGAGAAGAAGAGCCCGACGCGCGGGCCTGTAACCTCTCGTTCGGCCAGCAAACCCGCTGTCAAAACCGCCTCACCGTCCAGCCCCCAAGAGGCGAAGAAAATGCTCACGCAGGTCAAGGACCTGCCCAGCCTACCGTTCGTCGCAACCAAGGTGATGCAGCTCACAACATCGCCTAACACCACAATGAAACAGATGGAGGATGTCATTCTGAAGGACTCGGCGCTCGCATCGAAAGTCCTCAAGTACTCAAACTCCGCCCTGTATGGCCGGTCTGGCCAGATAACGAGCATGACCGACGCCCTCGTCCTTCTCGGCTTCTCGACCGTCAAAACGATTGTCATCGCCTCATCCGTCAAGAGCATGCACTCATCCGGCGGTCGCGGATACTCCGCAGCCGGCAAGACATTGTGGGCTCATTCGGTCGAGACTGGCATCGCCGCGCGACTGCTAGCCAAACTCAAGAGAAAGGACTTGGTCGAAGAGGCCTTTATTGTGGGCCTGCTGCACGACATCGGTAAGAACATAATTGAGAGCAAGCTGCCCGGCTACGTCAGGCAGCTAGTTATTCTGAAGAAAAAGGGCGATCTAACCTTCGAGGAGATCGAGGAACAGGTCCTGGGCATCAACCACTCCGAACTCGGCGCGATCCTTTGCCGCAAGTGGAACTTCCCGGAGATTCTGGAGAAGGCCATTCGATTCCATCATCACCCGAGCTCCAACAAGAAAGAGCCCATTCTGTCCCACCTGGCATGCGTATCCGACGCCATCTCCTATCACCTCTCGACACCCCCGCCCAACCAGCCTGAAAGCGAGGCAAATATACTGGAGATGGAATCAAGCGCATTCCTAGAACTTGACAGAGAGACCTTTCAGGAGATTGTTAAAGAGGTCCAGGAGACAGTCGAGAGAGACAGGAAGACCTTCGACCTCTGAGGCCGCAGCCGGCTCTGGACAGTTCAGACGCCCTGGGCCTCACCACACCTAACGGCCATGATCGACTGCACCCTCACTCGGGCGGCGTTTCGCCACCGCTCAACCGGGCCGGCCTGCGCCAGCGCTACGGCGCGATGGTCTCGACACCTCCCATGTAAGGAACCAGGACCTCTGGGACCTTGACCGAGCCATCTGGCTGCTGATAGTTCTCCAAAACTGCCGCCAACGTCCTCCCGACAGCGAGTCCCGAGCCGTTCAAGGTGTGCACAAGACGCGATTTGCCGCTCTTAGGTCTGTATCTGATGCCCGCGCGCCTCGCCTGAAAGTCCGTGCAATTACTGCAAGAGGATATCTCCCTGAATCGCTTCTGGCATGGGAACCACACCTCCAGATCGTAGGTTTTGGCAGATGCAAATGTAAGATCGCCCGTGCACAGCGAGACGACGCGATATGCCAACCCCAGCCTCCTCAGCACCGTCTCTGCGTGGCTTGTGAGCTGCTCCAGCGCATCCCATGACGCATCAGGCGTCGTTATCTTCACCAGCTCCACCTTGTTGAACTGATGAAGTCGTATCAATCCGCGCTGATCCTTGCCGTAAGTCCCGGCCTCACGCCGAAAGCAAGGAGTGTATGCTGTGAGGTTCAGCGGTAACTGATCCTCCTCGAGCGTCTCCTCCCTAAACAGGTTTACAAGCGGGACCTCACCCGTTGGAACCAGGAAAAGGCCAGGCCACTCCTCGCTTCGGAACGGCTCATCCCCCCGATCCGCTATCTGTGCCGGGCCGAGGCAATAATACATGTCGTCCTCGAGCTTGGGAATCTGACCAGAGCCAAAGCAGGTCTCGTAGCTAACGAGAAATGGCGGGATAATCTCCCTGTAACCATGCTCGTTCACGTGCAGATCGAGCATGAAGTTGATCAACGCCCGTTCCAGGCGCGCCCCAAGTCCCTTGTTGACCACAAATCGAGAGCCAGACATCCTCGCCGCCCGTTCAAAATCTAATATGTCGAGAGCAGGACCCAAGTCCCAGTGAGCCCTTGGCTCAAAATCAAATTCCGGTATCTCCCCCCACCTGCGGACCTCGACATTGCTCCTCTCGTCCTTACCGACTGGCACATCGTCATGCGACAGATTGGGAATGACCCGCATGAAATCATCTAGCTGCGACTCGACCGCCCGCAACTCCTTCTCAAGCGATTTGGCCTCGGCGGAGACCGCCCGCATCCTATCGATCAGGCTCTTCCGGTCCTGTTGCTCTATATCCTTCCTAGAGATGCGTTTCGACACCTCATTACGCTCGCGCCTGAGCTGCTCGACCCTCGCCAACACATCCCTTCGCCTCGCATCAAGCGACACAAACAGGTCGAGGTCTAGCTCCGACTGTCGCTCCTCGGTCTTACGCCTAACGAGATCCAAATGCTCGCGCACGAACCGCAAGTCAAGCACTTCCAAATTCCTCTCAAACCGTTTTTAACCCAGCCGCCCCGGGGCCCACGCCCCGGGGCGGAAGGCCAGGTGGAGGCGCCTCATCGGCACCATCAAACATACTACTGCCAAACAACAGCAGGTCAAGATTCGCCCTTACCCCGTCGCCATTCAACGGCGCATAAGTCATCGCTCATGGGAGTTTCCGTATTTTGGGGCATGTGAGAGTTG
>QMNL01000386.1 GCA_003647755.1 Candidatus Coatesiibacteriota bacterium | reverse complement strand
TGGTCATTGACCTCCGCCACACCGAAACGGGTTGCGACGTCTTTGGGCTTTTCCAGGGCTGCGATTGTCGCGTCGGCCTGATGCTCCCTGTGAAAGTCCAGCATCAGGTGGTAATTCATCTTGTAAACGTGGTCCCCAGAAAGCACGAAGAGGTGCTTTGCTCCCGATCGCTTTATCAGCGCAACATTCTGGTTGATTGCATCTGCCGTCCCAAGATACCAGTTTGCCCCCAGACGCTGCTGAGCGGGTATCGGGTCGATGAACTCGCCAAGCTCGCGGTTATAGATTCGCCACGCAAGACCTAAGTGCCGAATCAGCGAATCGCTCTTGTACTGCGTCAGGACATAGATGCGACGCAGGCCAGAGTTGACGCAGTTGCTCAACGTGAAGTCTATCAGCCGATAGACTCCGCCAAAAGGCACGGCGGGTTTTGTCCTGTCCTTGGTTAGCGGGTGAAGCCGTTGCCCCCTACCTCCAGCAAGAATCATTACCAGCGTCGAGCGCATCTACCTTCTTTATCTCTTCTTTTCGTCCATATCGCATTCGCCTCCCATCTTGACGGAGAACGCCTACTTGCCCGCCGCGGGCATTGCCACTTTCGCCGACTTCTTCGTCTGCTCCTTTGCCTCCTGGGCTCTCCTCTTCGCCTGCTCAGTAACAAGCTTGAGTATCGTCTCAGCGAACTTCTGAGCCGCCGGTGGGCCATTCGCCGTGACAATCAGTCCATCGACTGTAACATCCTCGCCGGTGTACCTCGCACCCTTCGCTATCAGTCGAGAACGCTCCGAGACCCAGACTGTAGCCCTCTTGCCTCGCAGAACACCCGCATACGCCAGAGTAACCGGCGAAATGCAGATCGCGCCAAGCACTTTCCCTCTCGCAACGGCCCCCCGTACGAGCTTATGTGCCACGGGGTCCATCCAATACTGCCGAGCCCCTGCACCGCCAACAAAGACCAGAGCATCCAGCTTGTCGATGTCGATGTTCTTCAGAAGAGCCTGCGCCTCAGCCTTATGACCCAGCATCCCGGTTATGCTCCCGAGCTTCGTCGAGGCAACCGTCACTAAAGCGCGGCCCTCGAAATACTTGAACGGAACCTCGAACTCCTCATCCCGAAACGCATTCTGCGCAATCACCATCACTATCCGAGGCAGCGACTGCGAGACGGTGGCCTGCGTTGCAGCCATCACGAGCATGGCAGGACATGACAACGCCAACAAGACCACAAAAATCATCGATCTTTTCATTGCTGTTCCTCCCCAGTTGCACGTTTCCTCGAAAACACGCTCTCCACAATATAGTATGGCCTAGCCTGAACCTCAGTAAATATGCGCCCAATATACTCCCCCATGATCCCAAGCGCCAGAAAGTTTATGCCAACGAATACGAATATCACTGCGGTTGCAACCACCACGCCGCTCAGGTCAACTCCATATACATACCGCTTGATGACCAGGTAGATCGCTCCAACGAACCCCAGAAGTGATGTCAGAATGCCCAAGACCCCAACGATCTGCAGCGGCAGCGTCGAGAAGCCTGTCATCAGGTTGACCGTCAGCCGCAACAGCGAGGCGAAGTTATACCTGGACTTGCCGTGCCTTCGCTCGCGATGCCGAACTTTGATCTCGCACACCTTCCCGCCCGTCCAGCTGATCAACCCGCTGACGTGCCGATTCCGCTCCGTGAAACGAGACATCCTCTCAACCACCCGGCGCCGCATCGCCAGCATCGAGCACCCGTAGTCGTGCAGCTTGACGCCTGTGGCCCTGCAAGTGAGCCAATTGACGAACTTGGAGGGGATAGTCCGCCACACCGGGTCTTTCCGGCCCTGACGCCAGCATCGAACCACGTCGTAGCCCGCGTCGATTTTCTCCAAAAGCCTCGGAATGTCCGCCGGGTCATTCTGAAGGTCCGCATCCAACAGCACCACGACCTCGCCACGGGCGTGATCCATCCCGCACGTCGATGCGGAATGATGCCCGAAGTTCCGCGACAGCTTGACAAACGTTACGCGGTCATCCTTCTCACATAAATTGAGCGCAAGCTCAGCCGTTGAATCCGTGCTCCCATCGTCAACAAAAACCATCTCGTAGGGCTTGCCAGTCGCCTCCAACGCCGCCTTCAGCTCCCTGTAAAGCTCAGGGAGCGAGCCCTCCTCGTTGAACATCGGCACGACCGCCGAGACGAACACCTCCTGTCCACTCTGCATTACGGCTAAATCCCCTTGCCTCTGCCACTCACCAGAAAAGTCTCCATAGGCCGAATCCTATGGCATGAGCATCTGTCTGTCAATCAACGGATCTGGGATTGCGGGTTGACTGCCAACCGCCAACCGACGCCGGTTGGCAGTTGATCGTAGGAATGGTCCACTAAGAACACGAAGACACACGAATGAGGAGGAAAGGGGAGGATTGATGGTTGAGGCGCGTTGTTGAACATGCCTCTTCTCTTCGTGGCCCTTAGTGCCCTTCGTGGACGAAGCATCTAATAGATTACCAGACTGATGCGGTTGGCGGTTGATCGTAGGAATGGTCCACTAAGAACACGAAGACACACGAAGGAGGAGGGAAGGGGAGGATTGATGGTTGAGGTGCGTTGTTGAACATGCCTCTTCTCTTCGTGGCCCTTAGTGCCCTTCGTGGACGAAACATCTAATGGATCAGGGGGAAATGATCCACTAAGAACACGAAGACACAC
>QMNL01000385.1 GCA_003647755.1 Candidatus Coatesiibacteriota bacterium | reverse complement strand
TCCCATTCTGCATGTCAAACGACAGCTCGAGAGTCATCCAAGGGCATCCACCGAACGAGTGCGCCCTGAGTCCGCACCCGGAAACAGAGAATGAGCAGTCTCACGTTCTTGCGTGAGAGAACAAGAACAGCCCTGTCGCCCCGAAGAGGATGTTGGCTGACCACGCGGCCAGGAAGCTAGGTATCCGCCCACTGTGGCCAAAAGAGATGAACGTAGAATGGATCAAAAAGAAGACACCTGCTATCGCAATCGCAGCACCCAGCCCCACCAACCGCCCGCTTCTCGCCGCCATCACTCCCAGAGGCACGGCAATGAGCGCGATTATGAAGGCAATCATCGGCATCGCTATCTTGTTCATCAGGTCAGTCCGGTATTGCTGATAGCTGTATCCTGCGCTCTTGAGCTCCTCGATATACCGGTCCAACTGGCCGTAACTCATCTCGTCGGGCTTCGGCTTCAGCTTGATGAAATCCTCCGGAGTCTCATCTAGCCGGAGCGACAAACGCTCCATCATCTCAGTCCTCGGCCCATCTGGTGTCATTCGCTTGAAATCCACGTTCTCAAAGAACCACTTGCCGTTGGCGTAATAGGCACTTTCGGCCTGCAAAATGTGCTTGATGTTCAAGTCTTTGTCGAACTCAAAGATAGTTATGTCCTTCATAATCGGCTCCCGAGGGCGTTGGTCAATGTAGCCGATGTTGTATATGCGGTTACCGCTGCCCCTGTACCAGATTTTGTACTTGGCGAATTTGCTCTTCCTCTTCTGGCGATTGATCTCCTCACGTTTGACCCTGTAGGCCTCTTTATTCGTATAGGGCACAATATATTCACTGAGAAGAAACGATCCCGCACTCCAAAGCAGCGCGATCGCAAGAATCACGGCTGATATGCGCTGTAAGCTCGTCCCTCCAGCCAGCAGCACGATAAGCTCGTTGCTCCGCGACATCAGGTTTATGGTCATCAGCGCCGTTACGAGCACCGCCATGGGGATTACCCAGAAAAGTAGCTGGGGGACTGAAAGGGCGACGTATTTGAACGCCGACATCACGCCAGACTTATGCTCGATTACATCGTCAATCACCTCTATGAAGTTCACGACGCAGAAGATCAGGATCAGTCCGCCGATCACTATCACCATGAGTCGCATGAACTTTGTGGCCACGTAACGGTCTAAAAGCCTGGGGAAGCGAGGCCTGCCGCTGCCAACCCAGTATCCCGAGGGCCTTCCCCCGCCTGACGGCCTGGACCCAAATCGTATCCCCTTTCCCAACTTCGCAAGCCGGCCTCTCACCCGCGCAAGAAATGAGAACAGCGCGTCCGACAACCAGAGCATCGGCTTCCTCTCCATCGCCGAGTAGTACAGCAGCAAGGCAGCGAAAATGGCCAGGACTATGTTCGGAAGCCACATCGACAGCATTGGCGATAGGTTCCCATTGTCGCCGAGATTCTGGCCGACCGAGAGGAGCACATAGTAGGCGAGAAACAGCAACAGGCTTATCCCGATGCTGCCGCCCTGTTTCCGGCGGCGGTTGAAGATGCCCAACGGAACGCCGATGAGAGCGAAAATTATGCAGGCAAATGGCAACGAGAATTTCTTCTGAAGCTCGACGCGGCTGGAACCATATACCCACTGCCAATACCGATATGTTCGCTCAAGGCCCTTTATGTTTTCCTCATCGTGTTTGCCGGCCGTCTTCTTTTGCGCTGCCTTTAAGTACGCGTCCTTAGCGGCCCTTAGCTGCTTGAGGTTGTCGGCTATGACCTTTTTCAGCTCCGTAATTGTCATCTCGCGATGGCTGAACGGGATCTTCTTGAGTTTCTTTCTTGTCCGCTCATTGAGCAATGGAAGGCTCTGTGTGGTGAAACTCGAGACGGTGTATCTCTTCGCGTGGGACTTGGGTAGTTCGTGGACACTGCCATTCTCAAGTTTGAGGTAGGTCTGGTCTCCCTTTTGGTCAGAGATGAGCCGACCCCGCTCCGCAACCATCAGCTGCTGATCGCCCGCGTCGTTGGTGTGGGAGACGAATATGCCGTGCATGGTTGGGTCGTCCGGCAGCTTCTCCTGAACGTAGAGCATGAAGTCCTTGAACTTGTCATAGAAGACCCTGGGCTCGATCTGCGCGTCGGCATGCTTGGTGGCCATTTCCATGATCTTCTGCTTGGCTGGACGGTTAGCGTAAGGCAGAACATAAATCATTATTGCTGAAGACACCAGCCAGCCCAAAATCCCGAGGATCAGTGGTGGTCGCAACATCCTGAACAGACTGATACCGTTAGCCTTCAGTGCAACGATCTCGTTGTCGGCTGACATCCGCGAGAAGGTCATCAGGATAGCGACCAGCACCGCCATGGGAATCGAGAGCACCAACAGCGATGGGAGCAGGAATGCCAGAAACAGAAAGAAGACCGAGGCAGGAATACCCTTATTGATGATCATATCCATCAGACGGAGCATCCTGTGCATGATAAGAATCGTCGTTATCAACGCGATGCACAGCCCAAGGGGACCCAGCATCTGCCGGAATATGTATCTGTCAAGCTTCGTCATAAGAGGAGTTTCCCCAATCGTGCCCGGGCCTCCTCAACTGAAGCGTTCTTCCTGCATCCCCGTAAGGGGATGAACGTGAGTAGCCGTAGGTGCAACCTACGGATCAACGCCAAAGAAGAAAAGGAAAACAGCCCTGAAAGGGCTGAACATAGCCC
>QMNL01000384.1 GCA_003647755.1 Candidatus Coatesiibacteriota bacterium | reverse complement strand
CTGGTCGTCCGAGGCGAAAGGCTCCACGTCGATTGGAATGGAGCGCGCGTATTGTGGCGCCTCGCAACGGGACTCGGGCCTGGTTGTGTCGTTCTCGCTGTATTCGGTCGATGAGTCCGGCGAGCCCGGCACATCTTCCTCGTTGCCGGCGTTGTCGGTCGCAAGCGTGTAGAAGTCGTAAGTGCCGTCTCCTTCTGGAGGCGCGAACGAGAACGAACCCGACGTCCCGCTCTCCTCAAGCCCTGAATACGTATAGCCACCACTGTCTTTTTGGTAGTAGAGCTTGGTTGACGAGACACCACTGAGCGAATCGGACGCCGTGAATGTGATGGTGATCGGGCTTGAGTAGGCATACTCTGGCGATGAACAGGATGATTCGGGACCGGCGGAGTCGTATATCGTGGTATCGTCCGCAGAACCCGGGGCTTCCTCCTCATTGCCTGCGTTATCGGTCGAGATCGTGTAAAACTTGTACGTCCCGTTGCCCTCGGTGGGAGAAAAGGAGAAGGCTCCTGTAGTGCCGCTCTCTTCGTGGCCTGAGTAAGTGTAATCTCCGGAATTGTAGCTGTAGTAAAGCTTCGTCGAGGCGATTCCTGAGCTGGTGTCCGAGGCCGTGAACGAGACACTGATGGGCAGTGACGTGGCATACGTTTGCGATGCTGCCGACGAAGAGGGTTTCGTCCCGTCATATATCGTCGTGTCGTCAGCCGAGCCGGGCGCATCCTCAACGTTTCCTGCGTTGTCTATGGCGATTGTGTAGAAAGCGTAGGTTCCTTCGCCGTCGGGAGGCACGAAGGAGAACGAGCCTGAGCTGCCGCTTGCCTGGTGGCCTGAGAATGTGAAGCTGCCCCCGCTGTAACTGTAGTAGAGCTTCGTGGTCGCCAAGCCGCTTCCGCCGTCCGACGCGGTGTAGGTTACGGTTATCGGCGATGTGCCATACGTGGGCGATGAGCAGGATGAGACAGGCGCTTGCGAGTCGTAGAGAGTCGTGTCATCCGCGGAGCCCGGCGCATCCTCGGTGTTGCCAGCGTTGTCAATCGCGATTGTGTAGAAGTCATAAGTCCCCTGTCCATCAGGGAGCGAGAACGAGAACGAGCCCGATGTGCCCGACTGCGATTCTCCGGAGTAGCTGTAGCTGCCACCATTGAACCTGTAGTATAGCTTGGTCTCGGAGATCCCGCATCCAGACCCATCGGAGGCGGTGAAGCTGATCGATACTGTCTGCGAGGTCGAATAGGTCGGGCTTGAGCAGCTCGAGGAGGGCTTTGTGTCGTCAACGAAGGGCCCGTCATAGGTTCCCGAGGCGGGTAGCCTGGCACTCTTGCCGTCTCCGTCCTCAAAGTAGAAGTAGAACGAGTGATCGCCGGCGGAAAGCGACGAGGCCTCGTATTCGTAATCGCCGTCTGCAGCTTGGCCTGAGGCCAATGTCATCGCGTGCGGGCTGCCGTCTATATAGACGTCCGCAGTCGCCGGCGGCTCCGAATCTGCGTGATAGTAGTGCACACAATAGGTAAAAGTATCGCTTGACTGCCCGTTCTCTGGCGAGACCGACCCGTCAGAAAGTTCAGGGGCCGAACCGCCGCTCTCTTGGACCTCAGCACTGCCTCTTTCGGGCAGGTAGTTGTGCTTGGTAACCGTTACGAACATCGTCCCCGTTGATGTCGGCGGTGGGGAGAGCGTTACGTGGGCTAAGCCGGTCGAGTCGGTCTCGGCGGTCTCGCAGACCTCGTCCTCCTTGTAGAGACAGACAAGGGCGGACTGAAGCGGCGAGCCTCCGCTTTCAACCTGAACATCAAACTCCGTCTGGCCCACCGTTAGCGTGCTGTCGTAGCTAGCGCTCATGGACGATGGTGTATCTGTCCAGACGGGCGTAGTCGGCGACCCCAAGAGGTTCAACTCATAAAGTACCCAGCGGTAATACTTGCTCGAGCTGTAGCTGCCCTTTGCGTAGCTGGCAAAGACTTGCTTTGATGCTGAAAGCGCAGCGCCCAATTCAAAAGTCCCGCCGTCAAAAATTGCAGAGAAGAACTCCTGGTCAAAAGCATCAGAAGGCCCATAACCAGGATAACCCGGACTAAACCATCCATACCGGCTGTTGCCGATGAACGCCACGCCACCACCATCCGGGGCAAGCACGAAGCGCTCCGCTATGCAGTCGTAATCGATCGCCGCCGCCCAACAGCCGATCGTATATAAAACTGAATAACGAGGCCCGTTGGTGAGGCCGGACATGTCACCTCGGTAGAGATACTCATGCGTCCCCGTGTATTTGGCACTCATCACCGAGTAGTTAGCATGCCCCACGTTGTTGATCAGGTTGTAGCCAGAGTTCATGGCGTTGATGACGTTACTCTTGCCGGACGTGCCGTCTCGGTCATAGAGCCTCGTGATCGTGTAATCGCTTGGGATGCTCACGTAGTTCTCCAGCTCGTCCTTGCAGTCGCCGCCAGAGGTTGATGAATCCAGCTGGGTTGCGAACATCAGCATCTTCTTCTGGTAGTCCGTAGGCAGCTGTGTTGAGCCGACACCCTCATAGACCAACGTCTTCTCAACAACAGTCGCTGCCTCGCTGGTCGTGTCAAACGGCAGTCTGCCGACCAGAAGGTCAGCGAACATGTCTATGTTGTCATCGTTGACCTCTCCCCAAAGCGAGTCGCCATCGTCATTCCAGGTGCCGTCCAGGTCGGCGTAGTAATAGTCACAATAG
>QMNL01000383.1 GCA_003647755.1 Candidatus Coatesiibacteriota bacterium | reverse complement strand
TTTCGGCTGGGCCCGCTGTATCCGTATCTTGTGGCGGCTGGGTACTACATATCAGGCGTTTCTAAACCGTATATAACAAAGCTCTGGCAGGCATTCTTAGGGGCAATCTCGTGTGGCCTGACGTACCTGCTGGCCAAGCGGCTATTCGATAGAAAGGCTGGCATAGCGGCGGGCATCCTGTTCCTCCTCTTTGGCCCGCTGGTCTTTACAGAGAGTCTCATCCTGCTTGGCAGTTCGATGTCCTTCTTCCAACTGGTGTTTCTTGTTCTGCTGCTTATCGCCCTGGACAAGCAGTCGGTGGGCTGGGCCACGGCTGCGGGCCTTGCGCTCGGTGTTACTGCGCTTCTGCGCGGGAACGTCCTGCTTTACCTGCCCGCGATCGTGCTGTATGTGTTGTGGCGACCGCAAGCGGGCCGGCGGCCAGCGGCGGTTCGCACGGTGCTCCCGATGCTGATCGGCGCAGCCCTGCCGCTGTCATTCTCCATGACGGCTAACTATTTGGCGGAACACGACCTAGTCCTGCTCAGCTCGAATGCAGGATACAATTTCTACGTGGGGAACAGGCCCGGGGCCTCCGGCGTTTACGACAGGATAAGACAGTATCATGGTGTGCCGTGCCGCAGCGGCTCTGACCCCGACAGCCGAGACTTCGCCAGAGACGTGACTGGCAAGCATCTCTCTCCGTCCCAGGCATCTCACTTCTGGTTCGAGGCCACGTTCAAGAGCATACACGGCAGATGGGGAAGCACACTTCTGCTCTTCCTCAAAAAAATCGGGCTCTTCTTTAACAGGCACGAGCTGCCGCAGATGTACTGGTTTGGCATGGCCCGTGAGAGCAGCACAGTCCTGAAGCTGTTGCCCGTCTCCTTTGCCATCATCACGCCCCTGGCGCTTTTCGGCCTCATCCTTGCCTTCGTAAGACCGGGTCCGCAGCGGTTGCTCGCCACATTCGCCGTCCTCTACGTTCTCTCCATCTCCGTCTTCTTCGTTGTTGCCCGATACCGAATCCCGCTCGTGCCGGTCCTGCTCGTCTTCTCTGGAGCCGCAGTCTCATGGTGGCTGAAAGAGCTCCGCAGGGCACCACGTGCGAGGCTGGTCAAACCGGCCGTCCTCCTCGCTGCTTTCGCCGCGCTACCTTTCTTGCCGATCCAGGTCCACAAACCTGCCGTCGTCTATGCCGATTATGCCGCCCACTGCCTCGGCCACGGGGACCTCGCCAACGCGTCGGCCTTCGCCCGAAAGGCGCACGAGCTCGCCCCCAATGAGAGCTTCCCGCTCTTCATCATGGCTTCCATCGCCCACGCCAGGGGCGACATCCCCGCTGCAATCCGCCTCTTTCGCAAGGCCACGCAGGCCAAGTCGCCGCAGGCCGTTTACTTCTCCGCGCTCGCGGCTCTCCTGCGCTCGACCGGCGATTTGGACGGGGCGAGGCAGACCCTGGAAGCCGGCCTCAAGGTTGCGCCCGAGGACCTGCTATGCCTCGTGCGGCTGGGGCAGCTCCTCGAGAGCCGTGGCGACACCGCCGGCGCAATGGCAGCCTATCAGAAGGCTGTCGCATCACATCCAACTTGCGCGATGGCACTGTTTCAGCTTGGAGAGCTCGAGGCCAAGACCGGCAATATCGAACTGGCGAGGCGCCATCTGAACGAGGCTGCTCGCCTCGATCCAAACAGGCCGGAGATCAAAAAAGCCCTGAAGTCGCTGGGCAAGGCCAATCGGGCTCACAAGAAATAGATTGGTATAGGGACATGTTGCATGGCAAGAGAATAGTAGTCGTGATGCCGGCCTTCAACGCCGAGAAGACGCTTTTGGCGACCTACGATGATGTGCCGAAGGACATCGTTGATCAGATAATACTTGTCGATGACGCAAGTTCCGATGCGACCGCGCAGATCGCCAAGAAACTCGGCCTCTTGGTCTTCGTCCACGATCACAATCTGGGATACGGCGCCAACCAGAAGACGTGCTATGCCAAGGCCCTTGAAGCCGGGGCCGACGTTGTCGTCATGACCCATCCTGACTACCAGTACACCCCCAAGCTGATCACCGCACTGGCGGCGATGATAACCAGCGGCGAGTTCGACATCGCGCTCGGCTCGAGGATACTCGGAGTCGGCGCACTCGCGGGCGGCATGCCTCTATATAAATATCTCTCGAACAGGTTCCTGACCTTCGTTCAGAACGTATTCCTGAATCATAAGCTCTCCGAATACCACACCGGCTTCAGGGCATTCTCACGCGAGGCGCTCTTGAGGCTTCCGATCCTGGAAAACTCCGACGACTTCGTCTTCGACAACGAGATACTCGCGCAAGCGATCTACTTTGGCCTCCGTATCGGCGAGGTCTCCTGCCCCACGAAATACTTCCCAGAGGCGTCATCCATCAGCTTCAAGCGCAGCGTGAAGTATGGCCTGGGCGTCCTCTGGACCTGCATCCGCTTTGTCCTCCATAAATGGCGCCTCGCCCGCTTCCGCCTCTTCGCCGCCGACGGCCGCCGGATTGTTGAAAAGAGCAGTGCCCAGAGGCCATCTTGAGCTGACCAGCCCGCCACACAATGCGAAGACCTATTTGTGCAGTTTTTGACAGCTTGTTGCGCTAACGCCAAGGCATGCCGCGGCGAGGCGATGCAGTGCGGGCTGCGCCTCAGATAAGAGCGAAAGCTGGTCCTGCCCCGCGGCGCGATGGCACTGTCTTGAAAGCTCCACAAGCCTGAC
>QMNL01000382.1 GCA_003647755.1 Candidatus Coatesiibacteriota bacterium | reverse complement strand
TGGCCGTGCGCCACCGCTATGCGCGCCTCGGGCACGAGCCGCTTAAGCATCTGCGCCATCGCGTTAATGCTCTTCACGCGGTTATGGACGAAGTAAACCTGGCCACCTCGGCTGATCTCGCGGATTATCGCCCCGCGAATCAGTTCCTTGTCAAAGCGGACAATCCTGGTCTTGATGGCGAGCCTGTCCTCCGGCGGCGTGTCGATAATGCTGATGTCGCGGAGGTCCGAAAGCGCCATGTGCAACGTCCGGGGGATGGGCGTGGCCGTCATGGTGAGCACATCGATCTCTTTTCTCTTCTGCTTGATCTTCTCCTTGTGGCGAACGCCAAATCGATGCTCTTCGTCTATGATCAGAAGCCCCAAGTCGTTGAACTCTACGTCCTTGGAGAGAAGGCGGTGCGTGCCGATGACGATCTGCACCGTCCCATCTTTCAGCCCCTTCAGGACATCTTTCTGTTCGGCACGTGTCCTGAACCGCGACAGCATCTCCACTCTGAACGGGAACTGGGCGAAACGGCTGCGGAACGTGTCGTAGTGTTGCTGAGCCAAGACCGTTGTCGGCACAAGTATCGCGACCTGCTTGTTGTTGCTGACGGCCTTGAATGCGGCGCGGAGCGCGACCTCCGTCTTCCCATAGCCAACGTCGCCGCAGACGAGGCGGTCCATGGGCTTGCCCATCTCCATGTCTCTCTTGACGTCCTCGATTGTCAGAAGCTGGTCCCGCGTCTCATCGAACGGAAACATCATCTCAAATTGATACTGCCACGGGGTATCCGGACCAAAAGTTACCCCCTGGACCGCCGCACGAGCTGCGTAGAGCTCGAGCAGCTCCTTGGCGATCTGCTGTGCGGCCTTCTTAACGCGCTTGACCGCCTTCGCCCACGCACTTCCGCCCAGGCGATTGAGCCGCGGCTTGACGTCGCCCGAGGCCACGTATTTCTGCACGCCTGTCAAGTCCTCAACAGGCACGTAGAGCTTGTCCTCGCCACCGTAAAGCACCGTCATGTAATCGACCGGGCGACCATCGACCAGCATCGTGGAAAGACCCACGTACTTGCCAATGCCGTGATCAATGTGGACAACGTAGTCGCCAACAGAAAGGCTCGCAAAATCGAGCATCTGCTCATCAACCTCTTTGCGCCGGCGCCTCTTAGCGGCCACCTTGCTGCCGAGCAGCTCCTCCTCCGAGACGAGGGTTATTCCGAGCTCAGCGAATCTAAAGCCCCGAGACAGACGCCCAACAAAAAGCTGCGCCCTGCCCTCTCGATAAAGGTCGGCGAGGCACAGCTCGCCAAATGGAGCATCCGGGTCGCCCAACTCATCCGGACCAAGGTCGTCCGACAGCATCAGCCGTCTCATTTTCTTGGCCTGTTCCGCCGTATGGCAGACCACGTTTACCGTGTCAGGCGCAGGGCTTTCCCCCTTCTTGAAAAGCGACAGCAGCATCAGCACAACGTCGCCTCCCGACGGGATTACGGACGAAGTCTCAAAAGGAAACCGCTCAAGCGACTGGCTGAACGTGTCCTCCGAAACGGGCGTGGCGAGCGATGTCTCGCCCTGCAAGAAGAGCCTCTGTCTGCCCGATAGCGAGCCCGTAAGCTCGTCCTGGGACACGAAGTTCGAGAGCATCTCTTCGCAAAAGAAAAGCGACGTCCTCGCCGCAGTCCGGGCTGCATCTCTAGCTCTGTCCCAGAAACCGGCCACGATCTCCTCCACCGGACGCGTCGTCGCGACAACCGTGCAGAAATCGTTGTCGAAAAAATCAAGCGTCATCGGGGCATCGTCGTAGATGAGCGACAGGTAATTCTCCATCCCGTTAAAATGGTTCAGCTGCTCGATCTTCTCCAACAAGTTCTGGTAGTGGAGGTACTGGTCTGGACGAGGCTCGATGGCAAGCAATCTTCTGGTGGCATCCTTCGCAACCTCCTCGGTCAAAATTACCTCGCTGGCCGGAGGAATCACGGCGGACCGCAGCTTTCTAACCGATCGCTGCGTGCTGGGATCGAACTCGCGTATCGATTCGATGCGGTCGTCGAGCAGCTCGAGCCTGATGCCCAGGTCTGCGTTCGGTGGGAAGATGTCAAGAATGCCGCCGCGAATCGCGAACGAGCCGGGCAGCTCAACCACATATTCGCGTTTATACCCCGCACCGAGCAATCTCACAGCTACCTTCTCCATGTCGCACTCGTCCATGACAGCAAGGTCCAGCACGTGCTCGGCGATCAGGTCCTTCGGCGCCGTTCGCAGCACAAGCGCCTCGGCCGGCGCAACCACGATTTTGGCCCGTTTAGTGAGCGCGGCTCGCAGCGCCAGGTGCCGAAGCGCCATCTCCTGGTGCGGAGGCGAGAACATCTCAAAAGGTAAGACCGATCTCGACGGGAGGATGAAAATGTCGTCCCGCACGTCGGCCGGGGACCCATCCGCGATCAGGTAGGCCCCCTCCTCCAGAGCATAGGCGCCCCGCTGGACGTTGAGAAAAAAGGCCAGATCGGACAACATGGACTGGGCCTGGGGCATATCATCGACCAGCACCAGGAGCCGCCTTGAGGACTGATGGGCAACCTCAGCGATGACCAGCGCAGCCGACGCGCCCCGCAGACCCTCGAGGATTGCGGATTGGGCGCCCTCATCGACGAGCTTTAGCAGTGAACTGAAGCCCTTGTGGTCAACGAGTCGCTTGATTCTGTCCCTAAGGTTCATCCTTCACCGGGCCTGAG
>QMNL01000381.1 GCA_003647755.1 Candidatus Coatesiibacteriota bacterium | reverse complement strand
GCAGATTCTAAAAGTCCTGGACCGAGGTGTCTATGCACCTCAATCGCAAGTCCAATAACCTTCCCAGTCAATGGGTCCCTCTATGGCTCTGTGTCTCTGTGGTTCATAATCTGACCGGCACGAGAGATTAAACTGGGAATTGGCGCCAGATGCTAGAACTTCACCGCGGGCGCCTTCTTCGCCTCCTTCGGCGCCTTGAAATAAGGCGCGGGGTTCGTGCCACGTATTCTGGCAAAGATAACGCCCGGGATGCCCTTTATGAACTGGTTCAGCTCCTTCGCGGCGATATTGTAGCGGCGCCTGGCCACAGCGATTCGGTTCTCCGTCCCTGCGAGCTCGTCCTGAAGGTTCAGGAAGTTCTGGCTCGCCTTAAGGTCGGGATAGTTCTCCACAACGACTAGGAGTCGCCCAAGCGCAGAGGTGAGGTTGTTGTTTGCAGCGATCTTATCCGGAATGGTCTTGGCGGCGCCGACCATCGCCCGCGCTCTGGTTACTTCGGTCAGCACTCCCCTCTCGTGCTTGGCGTAACCCTTTACAGTCTCCACCAGGTTTGGCACGAGGTCGTATCGCCTCTGAAGCTGCGTCTCGACCTGTCCCCAGGCCTCGGAGACCGCCTCGTCCAGCGATACCACTTTGTTATAGTTGCGGACAAACCAGCCGCCTGCCATAAGCAGAACCGCTGCAAGCACAACCACAACGATCAAAACAATTTTAAGGCCTTTACTCATCGCCATTTATCTCTCCTCATCTCTTTCAAAATATGTGCCATTCCACTTCAAATGAATAACATCCCGTGAAATCCCCCGGTAAGGCCCTCAGGCTACCAAGACCCCGATGCACCGCCACCACCGAACGAGCCTCCACCAAATCCACCGAACCCGCCAGAGAATCCGCCCGAGCCGCCTCCACCCGACCAGAATCCCCCCCTGCTCCCAAGCCCAAATAGAGAGCCGAAGAGGAACAGCCGCCAGAATAGCCTGAAACCAACCAGCAAGATCAGAAGCGGCAGCAGACCAAACGCGCCGCAGCCAAATGCTGGCCGGCGCTGACGCCGCATGGCATCGACCTTCGGAAGACCGGCCAAGCCCTCCAGCTTGACGCCGTAGATCGAGGCGACGTGCTTGGCCACGGCCGTTGTGCCGGCCACGATCCCCTGGGCGAACCTCCCCTGCTTGAAATACGGACGGAAATACTGGCGGATCATCCGCCCGGCCATGCCGTCTGTGAACCTCGCCTCGAGGCCATATCCGATCTCGATGCGCATTCTCCTGTCGTCCTTAGCTATGAGGATTAAGACGCCATTCTCCTTGCCCTTCTGGCCGACGCCCCACTTCTGCGCGAGCTCAACTGAATACGTCTCGAGGTCAAGCGGCGCTGTGGTGTCCACTATCACAACTGCGACCTGCGCCGTAGTTTTCCTGTCAAGCTCGGAAAGAAGCGCCGTGAGCTTCACCTCGTCGGAGTGCTTGAGAAGCCCTATGTAGTCGTTGACGTAGCCCTTGTAAGCCGGGAACTGCACCTCGGCTGAAAGCGCCACAGATGCGGCAAGAACGAGGCATAGGCTAACCGCGATGGCCCAAAGTCTTCTGTTGCGCATCATGGCCAGGCTCAAAGCTCGTCGATCGCGATAGCCAGCTTGTCAAGCTCCGTCAGGTAGTCGGCGAATATGCCGTCAACTGCTCTGGCGTCAGGGACTTTCATCCCCTCCTTAAGCCTGAGTATCTTGACGAACGGGTCAGGAGATACATCGAACCTCTCGGCAGTCTTCTCGATCACATCCTGCCTCCTCTTCGGTAGCTGTTCTCCCACCAAGCGAAGCATGTTCCTGAAGACGGGGATGAATGAAGTGAGCGATTCGGTAAGCAGCGAGGCGATGTTTTTCTTCAAAAGGCCTCGTTCGAGGTAGCCCTGTCGGACGCGAATTAGTTTGCCCTTGAGCTCGTGCTCGCACTGCAATCGGATATTGCTTCTGTCGATCTCGAGGCTCTCAAACGGGTCGTCTCCATAAAGAACGACGTGATTTTCCTGTATCTCCAAAAACTCTATCGGAAATACGTCAGCCGATCTGCGGATGTGCTCCTCACTAAGGAACAGCGGCGCAACGATGCCTCGCTTGCGGCCCTTCGCAACGGCCTTAAGGCTGTTCTTGAGCGAGGCCTGAGTAACCTCACCCAGAACGATCATTAGGTTCACATTCGAGCGCTTGGAGACGAAATCCTCGCCTGTCGCGCTGCCGTAGAGAATGATGGATTTAAGGTTCTCGCCGTGAATCGCGATCATGTCTTGGCAATAGGGATTTAGGACTTGTATCACTTTTGGATTGAGGCCAGTCAGCCCAGATAGCTCTGCCATATTCATATCCTCTTTCTCTTTTCGCTAATTCGGATCCATGTGGAAGGGGTCATGCCTCTACCCAATGTGGCAGCTGCGGCGATTTTCGCTACGTACCCTATCATGAATGCAATACTCCCCGTCCACAACAAATCTCCCAAGATTAGCGTAGTGCCTTGCCGTTATTGATCATCCTGAATCTCGGCTCTTTCGGAAATCCCCTTAGCTCATTCTTCTATGCTGCCCGAGGTATCTTCTCCTCACCGGCACAGAATATCAAGCAAAGGCGTAAAAGATAAGCACTCTCCCTCTTGGACAGACTCGTTATTCTCCCGTTTTATCCACATGCTACGTGCCATAATGGGGCGCACAGAACTGCGACGCAGATGTCGAAGCTT
>QMNL01000380.1 GCA_003647755.1 Candidatus Coatesiibacteriota bacterium | reverse complement strand
CAATCGCCTCGATGTGCTGCTTGTCCGCGACGATCTTATATTTCGCGGATAGCCACACGTCGCCAAAGCCATGACCTTCTTTGTCAACTCCCTTCACGAACCATGTGCCGTTTGGCCTCTGCTTGTAGTTTTCTCTTCGTAGGTGCTTGTCGAAGTAAGTCAGAAGCAAGCCGACATCCAAGCGATCGGTGATGCCGTAGCCGAGGCGAAGATCAGTCTTGGTGATTCTTGTGTGCCAGTCTTCCGGCATGTCCACCATGAACGCCTTCTCTCCAGGCTCGTAGGTCCAAAGCGCGCGCTCCGCATACATATACGTCGTGAAGGATCTCACCCAGAACTCGCCCTTGTGAAGCCCTAGCGGGCACCCAGTAACATTCTCCGCAAGTGCTTCCGCCGAAACCATAACGGTCATAAGCATAGCCAGCATGCACAACATTCTTACATTCCGCATTCCTGTTCTCCTTTCCTCTTTTCAGATAACAAAAAAGGGCGTGACCAAAACGGCGCAATGCCGTTCTGATGCACGCCCTCACTTCCCGGCTCCGAATGCCGGGCCGTAGGACAATTTCTCACCCAGGCTGCTCAGGAGAAATCCTCGCAACCCAGGCCCGTGTGGCGCTCTTACAGAAGCGCCTTAGTCAACCTCTTTCTCAGCTCCTCCAATTGCCTCGATTTGAAGCACTTTCTTGTGGCGTCCAAAACCGATATGGCCTCAACTATGGCTCTCCTTAGTTTTTCAACATTCTGGTAGTCGAGAGCCCCATGTAGATTATGCTTACTTTCTGGTGCGCGTTCACCTCCCTCCCCATTCTGTGATGCAAGCAGTCTGCAGTGCGCCTCAATTCGCTGTCTAAGCTCCTCGGCGCTGCGTTGAACAACGTATATATTAGTCTTTCTATCCAATACCAATGCCAAATAAGCTCCCCAATTGATAGATGATGAACGAGGCAACCCAGGCAACGGTGGTGGTGTAGCCGAGAACGAAAACGGGCCATTTCCACGAGCCGGTCTCCTTTCTGATAACGGCCAACGTGGCCACGCACGGCAGATACAGCAGCGAGAAGACCATCAGCCCAAACGCCACAAGGGGCGTATAGACGGGTCGGCCATTTGGCCATCTTGCGGCCCTGATGCTGGCCCTGAGCGGCTGCGACTTCCCGCCCGTATCGGAAACTGAATACAGCGTGGCGAGCGTCGAAACCACGACCTCCTTCGCCACAAAGCCACCCACAAGAGCGACACCTATCTTCCAGTCGAAACCCAACGGCCTGATGAACGGCTCGATCGCTCTTCCTAACCTTCCCGCATAGCTCTTCTCAAGCTTCTCGGTGTCCATTCTGGCCTCGATTCTGGCTACAGCCTCTTTCGCCGCGTCGCCGTGGTAGGCTTGCCGGGCGTTGGCGATCATCGAGGCATAGTCGGCCGAGTAGCCGGGCTTCCAGGGGAAATTGCCCAAGAACCAGATCAGCATCGCCCCGGCTAGAATGACCGTGCCAGCCTTCTTAAAGTACATCCGCACCTGTTCCCACGTCTGGAGCAAGACACCATGCAATGTGGGCATGCGGTAGGGAGGCAGCTCCATCACCAGCGGCGAGGCAGCCCCCTTGAACAGAAACCTCCGAGTCAGTTTCGCTGACACAAGTGCAACTAGTATCCCAAGGGCGTACAGCGAGAACAGGACAGTGCCTCCATTCTTCTCGAAAAACGCGCCGATGAAGAGGGTATAGATCGGCAGCCGGGCTCCGCAGGACATGAATGGCGTCACGAGTATCGTAATCAACCTATCTCTCCTGTCAGGAATAACGCGCGAGGCCATGATGGCCGGAACACTGCAGCCAAAACCCAGTATCATCGGGATGAACGACTGCCCATGCAATCCGACCCGGTGCATGTATTGGTCCATGATGAACGCGGCTCTCGCCATGTAGCCCGACGCCTCAAGCACCGCCATGAAGAGAAACAGAAAGCCAATGATTGGCACAAAAACAAGCACGCTGCCGACTCCGGCAATTATGCCATCAACCACGAGGCTGTGAAGCGCTCCCTGGGGCAGAAGCTTCCCGAGCGAGGCGCCCAAGAGTTTGAAGCCGCCTTCGATCCAGCCCACAAACGGCTCGCTGGACAGGAACGTGAATTTGAACATCAGCCACATCAGGACAAGAAAGATCGGCAGGCCAAGCAGCTTGCTCGTTACGACGGAATCGATGCGATCGGACCAGTCGTGCCGACTCTCCACTGAAGTCCGAACCGCTTCCTGACAAGCACCAGAGATGAACCCATACCGCCGCTCCGCAATGACTGTCTCCGGCGCATCGCCCGCGAACTTTTGAATATGCCGCCTGCCCTCTGCCACCGCATCTGCGAGCGCCGAGGTCTGCACCTCGGCAAAGACCTTGGGATCGTTCTCTAACAGCTTCACCGCTACCCATCTGGTAGGCCTCTTGCCGGTAAACCCAGGGTCTGCCTCCACCAGCGACTCAATACCACTGAGCAGACGGTCAATCATCTTGCCATAACTGATCTTCACCGGAGGGTAAATAGTAGCGCCCTCTGCGACCGCAATCGCTGTCTCCATCAACTTCTCGTGCCCTTTCCTCTTGTGCCCGACCGTCAGAACGATCGGCGTCCCCAAGAGTTGCGACAGAAGCTCAAGATTGATGTTCATCCCACGCTGCTTGGCAACGTCGCTCATGTTGAAAGCCAAAACCAACGGCGCGCTGAGCTCTATCAACT
>QMNL01000379.1 GCA_003647755.1 Candidatus Coatesiibacteriota bacterium | reverse complement strand
TCTATTAACCGTGATAACCGCTGGCCAACCTTCACTTGGTGGCCGGCGAGGAACTCCTTCGCTGTCATCTGTCGCCTTCCGGGTGGTTGAAGCAGCTCGATCGAGACGGCGTCCGGTTTCGTCTTGACGATGAGCCCATCCTTCGGCGACGCGGCGACTATCGTTCCGGCTGGACGTTCGGGAGACGCGGGCGGCGCCTCAACGTGTCTGAGTTTGGAAATCTTGAGGATGCGGCCCATGTAGTAGGTGTATTTCCCCGGCCAGGGAACTAGCCCTCCGACGTAGTTGACGAGCGTGGAAGGGTCCTTTGACCAATCGATGAGGCCGTCCCTTTTCGTGAGCTTTGGTGCGTATGTTGCCCGTTCATGGTCCTGCTTCCTGGGGACTATCGTGTTGTTGGCAAGCCCCGCCAGCGTCTCCAGCAGAAGCTCTGCCCCCATCTGGGCAAGCCTGCTGTAAAGCTCCGCTGCTGTCTCATCATCCCCGATTGGTGTGGCCTTTTGCAGTAGTATGTCGCCGGTGTCCATGCCCTTGTCCATGAGCATCGTTGTTACGCCAGTTTCCTTCTCCCCACGGATTATTGGCCAGTTAATAGGACTGGGCCCGCGATACTTGGGCAGGAGAGAGGGATGAAGGTTGACACATGCGATCTTTGGGATGTTGAGCACCGATTCTTTTAAGAGCTGGCCAAAGGCTACTGTAACGATGAAGTCCGGCTCGAAATCGGCTAATACCGCCCGTGGCTCGCGGCGTGAAACCCGCTCCGGGCTGAAGACATCAAGCCCGAGCTCTTGCGCCACGATTTTGCAGGCGCATGGCCTCAGCCTCAACCCCCTGCCGGACGGCTGGTCGGGCTGCGTAACGCACATCATCTCGTAACGTTGCGAATCGAAGAGAGCTCTCAGCGACGGAACCGCGAAGTCGGGCGTTCCCATGAAAATGAGCCGCAGCTTGTTGGACGAGTTTCCCGCGGACAACGTAGTGCGTTGCTCCAACTCCCTAGAAAAAGACTTTCTGTTTGAGCTGTTGTTGTCGGAACCTACGCTCGAATAGGTCTCTCTGTAACGGGTTGAGAAAATCCACGATCAGGCGTCCGTTGAGGTGGTCGATCTCATGTTGAATCGCTCGCGCAGCGAGGCCTTCCGCACGAACCTCCACTGATTTGCCGCTCAAGTTCTGGCCGATTACCGTTACCGAAGTTGCTCTGGGCACACGCGTTACAAACTCCGGTATGCTCAGACATCCTTCCTCAGCGAAGTCCTCGCTGGTCATCTCCTTCAACTCAGGATTGAGCAGCACCAAGCGCTGCTTGGGGTCCCGACCAGCACTGGCGTCAAGGACTATTACTCTCACCAAGGCGCCCACCTGTGGTGCGGCCAGACCAACGCCCCGGTTGGCATACATAGTAGCCTGCATGTCCTCTGCCAGCCTGATCACGTCGCTTCTGATCATAGTGATCGGCTCGGACTTTTTCTGCAGCACTGGGTCGCCGTAGATTACGATCTCTCTTTCGGACATCTGCTACTTTGTCTCCTCATTTACTTCCGGGGTGCTCCCACCTGCAAACAATGTAACCTCGCACACGGCCCGGGCGGGTGAACCTCCCGGGGCGGGCCGCCCAGCTGCCTCGCCAGCAGGCGTCAGCTCCCATATCTTGTAGTCCTTGCCCACAGTCTGCCTCAAGAACGCCCGGCCGAAGTTCAGCGCCGCCTCGACCACGTCCGCGAAGTCCTCGGGACGGACTACTCTACACTCCTCGCACGCTTTCACGCCTCGCTCATCGCCGCGAATCTCTACGTCCATCCCAACCTCGCACAGAATCGCTCCATCGCTCTCGGTCAGGAGACTTAAATAGCGGGCCATGAAGGAATCGAACCTTCGACCTTCTGATTAAGAGTCAGCTGCTCTACCTGGCTGAGCTAATGGCCCACCTAAAAACATACGGCTCGCCCGCTAAAATGTCAAGGCTTGACACATTCCAGCGAGCATATTCACTTCAATAACACGGATTAAAGGCGCTTGCCTCCCATCGAGGCGACATTCTGTTGAGATGCCGAGGGCCGGACTTGAACCGGCACGAGCCAAAGGCTCAGCGGATTTTAAGTCCGCTGCGTCTGCCACTTCCGCCACCCCGGCATACTCGATCAATTATCTTCACCTAACAATAGTCCAGATACAATGCGAATCAAGTGATGGCGGTGACCCTGGTCGAAACGTGATCGATCACATCAGTTCTCAATGCAAGGCAGCAACCACAAGTCGCCCGGCTTCAGCCGAGGCGACAAGACGGTTATCATTGGATTAACTCCCGATTTCAATCGGGAGGTTCGCAGAGCGAGACGCTGTCTCCTCCTTCCTAGATCGAGATCCGAGATCATAGTGAGGAGGGTGGCGACCAGACGGTCAGGGGTACCCGACTCGAAGTCGGGTGTTAGGATAATCAGAGCCTTCTTTATGGCCGCATTGAAATACGGCCATCACGACCAAGATTCGTATGGCGACCTTTCCGAAGTGAAAGCAGGGCTCGGATTCGCTTGCATGCCTTCCCCGACATATTGATCGAGCCAATGTCGATTGAAAGAACGAGGTCAATAGCGGATAATCCAGATCATAAATCATCCACGAAGAACGCGAAGCCACACGAAGGAGAGAAGCTAAGCTGGTGTTATGGCCCGCGTCGATCCATCTTCGCCAAATTGAGGTGCACGGATCCTGAGGTGGTGGGCCAGAATGC
>QMNL01000378.1 GCA_003647755.1 Candidatus Coatesiibacteriota bacterium | reverse complement strand
TCATTATAGTCGCCAAAGGCATAGGTAGTGAACCCATAACCGACGGAAGTGCCGCCCCTGTTGCCAAACACATAAAGTCGCTGATCGTTGGTATCTATTATGATGTCCGAGGCATCGGCTCCGCCAGCCGAAAATGCCGTTGACCACAGGAGCAATGGATCGCCAGGATTATTCGGGTCCCCGTTCGGATCGTAGCAGTCGAGCGCAAGACCATTTGGTCCCGATGCTGCAAAATAGAACTTGGTCTCATCTGGACTGAGCGCGCCGGTGCCCCAGGTGCTGCTCGGATACGTGCCTGGGGCGGTCTGCCACAGAAGCTCCGGAAGTGTGCACCCCTCGTCATCCGGAAGGCCCTCGTGAAAACAATACAGGCACGTATAAGCACCTAGTGCCCCATTTATCGTCCCAAGACAATAGATTCTACCATTCGAATCCATAATGGGATTAGACCTGCCGTATCCGACCTCGTAACTCCAATGAATCGTCAGATTCTGGCTAGAGACGTCCGGCCCCTCTTCATGAGTTGCTCGCTTGTTTTCGTAGTCAAAATGGAGTGAGGGCCATGCTGCCCCGCTAGAAGGCTGACCAAAGGCAGAAACTGCCACAAAGGCAAAACAAGCCATCGCCAGCAAAAACAGACCGGCCGTAGAAGCTCTTTTCATAATCCCTCCTCAGATTCTCCTATCGCAAACCCAGGAATGAACATATCCCCAAAAATGCACTATCCACCAGCAGTTGCCACGCAACTCCCGAAAAACCTTAGCAAATCATCCCTATCACCAACAAGCACATCTCTTGTGCCCATATTCTCTTGCACCTATAATATGCTGCATTACTATGACCAAAGTCAAGGCTTATCGTCTCGATGAGGGAATCGTCCCGACCGAACTTATTTGACGCACAAAGAGACCGAGATTGACCAACAAAACATACTCAATTCTCACATTCGGCTGCCAGATGAACAAGCTCGACAGCGAGCTCGCCGCCGGCCATCTCCAGGCCGCCGGATTCAGCCCGGCACAAACAACCGAATCAGCCAATCTGATACTTGTGAACTCATGCTCAGTAAGGGCAAAAGCGCAGGACAGGGCCACAACCATTCTCCGCAGTTTCCCCCGCACCAAAGCTAGAACTCAGCTGGTCGGCATCATGGGATGCGTCGCTCAACAACTGAACGAGAAACTGCTCCAGCCGCCATTCAACGCCGATTTCGTCATCGGCACCCGCGCACTCCCCCGACTGCGCGAGGTCATCGAGAGATTGCTCGACGGCGAGCGCAAGATCCTCGCCATCGAATCAGAGGCATCACCTTACGATTACGACCCATCCATTATCCGCCGAACAAGCAAGCGCAGCGCCTACGTGGCAATTTCCCGAGGATGCAGCAATTACTGCACCTATTGCATCGTCCCCTACGTCAGGGGACCTATCTGGCACCGAGATCCAAACAACGTAATCAACGAAGTAAGGCAGCTGGTGCAATCGGGCTACATCGACATCTGCCTCATTGGCCAAAACGTCAACAGCTACTCGCATGGCCACTGGAACTTCACCAAGCTGCTCGAGCGACTCGCCCGGACTGACGGGCTGAGGCGCTTGCGATTCATCACAACACATCCGAAGGACCTGACCCTTGAGACGGTGAAGTTGATGGCTCATCCGCCCCTTGCGCCCTACATCTCGATGCCCCTTCAATCAGGCTCCGACCGCATATTGCGACTCATGAACCGGGGCTACACGAGGTCGGAATACCTCGAAAAGGTCTCCTGGCTCCGCGAACATGTTGACCGCTCGTTCATCTCCACCGACATCATGGTCGGATTCCCCGGCGAGACCGAGGCGGATTTCGAGGACACGCTTGACGTGGTGCGCCTCGCCAAGTTCGACAACATCTACAGCTTCATCTACTCACCACGGCCGCTTACGAAGGCCGCCGCTTTCACAAACGTGGTCCCGAGAGACATTGTCAAAGAGCGCTTCAAAAGACTGCTTGCGCTTGAGCGTCAGAACAACATCGATAGCCTGCGCCGCTTTGTTGGCCGCACTCTCGAAGTGTTGGTGGACGGCGCAAGCAGGAAGGACCGGGGCGTCGCCTGCGGGCGTTGCGCCCAGAACGTCGTTGTCAATCTCCCACACGACAGCTGCGAGGTCGGCGAGCTCGTCCTGGCCAAGATAACTCGCTCCGGGATACACAGCCTGACCGGAAGAGTAACGAGGCGCTTGATGCCGGCGCCCAGCCCAGTATCTGGGCTCCCGTAGCTCCTCTCACCTGCGGACGCAGCCCCGTCACCTCGGCGGAGTGTCTCCACTCCCGACCCAGTGTCTCCGCTCCCATACTTCCTTGTTACCTCCGGACGCAGCCCGATCGGCTCGCACGTGCCGAGCTCGCCTCAACTGACCTCGCCCAGACTAATGGTGTCGCCTTGCCACTGCAATTCGCCGTTACATGATGCGAAATTGCACGGTGGCGATGTCGCCGATGGGGCGGAATGGCTCGCGGGCACGGCTGAGGGCGGCGGCGAAGAGGTAGTCGCCTGGCGCAACGTGCTCGTTCAGCGTGAACTCGAATACCGAGGCGGGACCGAAGTGAAGCCCCTCGTCCAAGAGAACATCGATCGCGTAGGCCGTGAAATCCGTCGTGAGGCCGTCCGGCGTGATGTAAAAGACCGTCCCGTCCGCCGCGACGAATGCTGCATAGAGGTCAACCCAGATCGGCCAACCATCGTTCGCAACCGTTACCTGAGCACGCAGCACATCCCCAGGTCCCAATAC
>QMNL01000377.1 GCA_003647755.1 Candidatus Coatesiibacteriota bacterium | reverse complement strand
CTTTCAATCGCTCGCTCTTGAGAAGGCACATGAAAACGTCAAGGCCGACAAGACCCTAATCACACAAGTGATTCGGACCGAGCGCGGTTGTCTGGTCACTGCAAGCCTGTTCGATCTCAAATCTGCCACACTGGACCGATCTGTTGCGGTCAATTCGGAATGCGCCGAAAAGTCATTGCTTGGCGCGATGGACAGGTTGGCAAGGAAGCTCTCCCATTATCAAAAGTAGTGATTTGGAAAAGCCCTGTCCGAAATCCGTACACATCGGTCGATATTCGAAGCCGCAACAATTCGATTCTCTCAATTTTTTCGGGTCTTACTCTAAAGAACCGCCCTTGGCCCGCCGCTTGCTTCTTGATGAGTGCAAAATTCCCTCAAAGGAGCAAGACATGGAAGCCAAACATCTTGAAGAGCTGATGGTTCACTACAACCTCGACCATGAAAAGATCGACAAAATGATCAACAGAGCAGTGAAGGCCTGTTTTGCCTTCGAGGAAGGAGAGATGACCCTCAAGCAGGTTTGGTCATGCGTGATCAGATAAGCCAATGATAACAAATACTTGCAAGCAAAGGGGCGCACCTCGCCCCTTGATGTTGGAAAATTTCTTTTCTGATTGTCGGCGTGCTGCCTCTCTGAGGCGAGTTCCTTGCGGTCCTGCGGCTTCAACTCATCGCTATTGCTCGTCGAGGCTTGGTGGTTCGATAGGGGGCTGCGGATCGAGGACAGTCCCTCCTTTTTTTCTTTCGAGGTCGTCCCCTTGGTGCCGTCAGGCCAAGCAAGCGATCCAACACGCTGGGCCGGTGACGCCAGTTCGGATCGCGGCCTTCCGCAGACAGCAAGTCTGCAAGCCGGCTCCAGTGCTTGTGCGCACGGCCTGGGCAGCTCAACGCCACGAGCAATTCTCGATGACGCAGACGCAGGGCATACGCCAACGCCAGCCTGTGCAACGGCGCTCGACGAACCTCTTGGCACTCGGCCCGGTCGAGGTTGTCTCGGTGGATCAGTACGTCGACCACCATCGAGTGCAGCAACGCCGCACACAGCAAAATGCGCACCGAACTCTCCGTCGTCGCCCGGATCTGATCGAGCCTCCCTCCGGACTTGTCCAGCTTGTTGTCGCTTTCTATCTCCCAACGAACACGGTACAGCTCGCCCACCTGATGTGGACCGTGGGTCCCACGGGCCAGGTTCGTCAGGTAGGACAGGTATCCATCCGGTCCGGGGATCATCACCAACCTGGCGCTGACTGCCTTTTTGCCCTGGCCAAGAGTCACGGCGGCGTCGACGCAACGGCCGCCCAGAACGATCACCTCGTCTTCTATGAGCATGTCCAGATCGGTTCCGGGTACCAATGCTGCCTGGACTTCGCCCCTGTCGATGCGTTCGACCTGGGCCTTCCAGTTGTTCTTCAGGCGGATGATATACTTGGCTCCGTGCAACTTGCAGGACCCGATGAACTTCAGGCTCGCGTAGCCCAGATCCACAAGCAGCCCCTGATCGCGATAACGCTCGTCCACCTCCAGATGGGGGGCGTCGTGCTCCCGCGCCGGGCCGAAGTGGCAGTAGGTCATGCAGCCCCGACCCACCGAGAGTTCTTTGTGTACCTTGACCGCGGCCAGGCTGCCGCTGCCGGGGTAGTCTTCGGCGAGTGCGTTTCTGAGGGTGACGGTCTCGGAGTCGAAAATGCGCCAGTCGTCCACCGTGCCGAGAATGCCAGGCAGGTGGACCGGGAGCGAGTTGGCGTATTGCATCGCATGCTCGAGCAAACACTCCATCAGCACCGCCATCTCCTCGTCCAGCCAGTCGTAGAAGGCCCCCCGCACGACCGTCTCTGTTGCTTCGCCTCGGTACCTGCGAAAGGCGTCCGCCAGCGTACCGCTGTCGTCGCTGCCCGCATTGAGCACGAGCGCACGAACCAGCTTGACGATCTCCAATTTGCGCTGGCGAGCGATGACACCATGCTCCATGGCGGCAGCCTCGATCATCCTGTCGGGAAGAATTGCTTGCAAGGTGTCGCAGAGAATGGCAGCGTCCATGGGTGGGCCTCCTGCTTGGATTTATCTGTTTTGCTGATCGCTCAACAAAACGATTGCCAGCTTGGGGCCCACTTTTCAAGACAAAATCTCCTTCACTGTCAAACTGTTGCTGCTAAACTGGACACGCATGGGTTAACAATAATAACTGAGGATTAGGAGATAACCATGAATCAAAAATTCAGAATTATTAATGGGCTGATGCTCGTTTTACTCACGACGGCCATTGGCTGCACCACCCCAACAGCAAACTTACCAGAGGGTAGCGACGGGGGCTCCTGTTACGAAGACGGAACCTGCGATGAGGGTTTGCTCTGCGACGCATCAAGGATTTGTATCACGACAGCTGGATCTTGCAACGACGTTGATTGCTCTGGCCACGGCATTTGCGCTCGCGCTGATGGGCAGGCGATTTGTGCGTGCGATGAAGGTTATCATGCTGAAGGACTTTCATGCATCGAAGATGGAAGCCATGGGTCCTGTGCCGACATTGATTGCTCTGGCCACGGCATCTGTGAAATCGACAATGAGCAAGCTACTTGTCGATGTGATGAGGGTTATTATGCCGAGGAGCTTTCCTGTCTCGAAGAAACCCAAGTAGCGAGTTTGCCGTTTGGACCGAGACCCGTGGAATCAACACCAATTGGTCAAGGTACAATATTTGCCGGACCCACCCCGACAGGAACAGGGGACTGCTTGTCTGCTGATAATTGCTGTGATTTACAAACGGCAATGAGGCTCCTGCAGGATGGTGGAAATG
>QMNL01000376.1 GCA_003647755.1 Candidatus Coatesiibacteriota bacterium | reverse complement strand
GATCCGTAGGTTGCACCTACGGCTACTCACGTTCATCCCCTTACGGGGATGCAGGAAGAACGCTTCAGTTGAGCAGGCCCGGGCACGATTGGGGAAACTCCTCCACCATCTGCGCTGTCATCAATCTGATTATTGGGGGTCAGTTCATTGCTTGCTCTCTTCGTTTGGGCTGGACTATAATGCCACCTCACTCTGAATAACTCATAGGAAACCCCGAATGAAGATACTTCTTGTTAATGATGACGGTATAGAGGCCCTGGGCCTCGTGCGCCTCGAGGAGGCGCTCTCAAGCTTCTGCGACGTCTATGTCGTCGCTCCCGAGACGGAGCGCAGCGCCTGCTCGCACAGCATCACGCTTAGAAGACCGATTGAGGCGAAGCAGATATCCCAGCGGAAGTTTGCGGTCGATGGCGTGCCGGCGGACTGCGTTAATCTTGCTCTTCTGAATCTCTTTGCCGACGTTGATTTTGACCTCGTGCTCTCCGGCATTAATAATGGTTTCAACACCGGCGAGGACGTGAGCTACTCCGGGACCGTGGCGGGAGCAATTGAGGCCGCGTCGCTCGGCTGGCGAGCCATTGCGCTTTCGGTTGGTTATTCCGAGCAGCCCAAAGTCGGCTCGGCGTGCGAGTTCACGGTGGATTTCGTGCGTCGCCTGTCGTTGGAGGATTTTCCGGATAGATGTTTTTTGAACATCAATTTCCCTCGGGGGGAGGGGCCGTTTCCCGTGATGTTGACCAGGCAGGGCAGGCTGCGCTTTGAGAACGATGTGGTCGAGGTCGATGCCGATTCTAGGGAGAAAGAGGCAGCGGCACGGACGAGGCGATTCAGGATAGGACGGACCACGCGAACGGACCTCGCCGCGGAGGGGACTGATGTCTATGCGGTGAGTAATGGCTTTATTTCGATAACACCCATGCAGTCTGATCTGACAGATGTGCGAGCGCTTGGTCTGATGCGACATCTTCTGCGATCGGCGCTTCCCGATCAGAGTCGCCTCCACCTTGAGGCTTAGTTATTTCAGCGTGCAAGCCGAGTAGGACAGGAAAGGGGTAAAATGCTTGACTGGTTGGCGTCGATCCCGCACCAGCTCGTTGACTGGACGGTGGCGTGGTCCGGCTCGCCTTACAGCGTTTGGGCTCTCTTTTTGCTGGCCTTTGCCGAGTCGAGCTTCTTCCCGATACCGCCCGACGTCCTGCTGATCGCGATCGGCATGGCTAAGCCGACGTCCGCGTTATGGCTTGCGCTGGTCTGCACGGCGGGTTCGACGATTGGAGGGATGTTCGGGTTTCTGATCGGCAGGGTGGGTGGCAGGCCGCTGCTTCTGAAGATATTCAAGGAGAAGAAAGTCAGGGTAGTTGACAAATACTTTGAGAAATACGGCGTAATGGCCGTAGGAGCTGCGGGATTCACGCCCATCCCTTACAAGGTGTTCACGATCTCGGCCGGCGCCTTCAAGATGAACTTCCCCAAGTTCGTGGCCATCTCCGCCGTCAGCCGAGGCGGAAGGTTTTTCCTTGTCGGCCTGGTGCTGATGTTCATCTGGCCGCTTGTCAGGGACTCGTTGCCGAAAGAGCAGCTGATGAGCTATCTGAATTACTTCTCACTGGCTTTCATAATCCTCTTGATCGGCGGGTTCTATTTCGTAAGATTGATGGCGAAACGCCACGGGGCAAGGTCGGAGGGGGAGCGGCAGGCGAGCGACTCGGATTTGGGCGGGCCACGGGGTTCGGGCCCTTCCGATGCGAAGGGCAGTTGATTCGTTGTGCCGAGTCGCTCTGATTGTTGAACCGTGTTCTGTGAGTGTTAGATTGCGATGTGTCGGGGCGTAGCGCAGCCTGGTTAGCGCGCTGCCTTCGGGAGGCAGAGGTCGGAGGTTCAAATCCTCTCGCCCCGACCAGCCATTTAGCCATATTCCCTGCGGTCTCGATCCTCCTATAACCACCTTTTAGCCACCTCGATTAAGTCCGGCTCTCTGCGAACTTCTTCTGGTTTTCGATCCAGAATGCCGTGCTGACGCTTCCCAGGGCCAGTGCAAGGGATTGGCCGATCGGCCGCGCTGTCAACTTGGGGGATCGAAGCTGCTTTCCACAAGGTGTCGTTATGAATGGAGCAATGCACTGCAGAATGAGGGCCTATTGCTTCCTTTCGCTGAGTAGCAGTATTCTTTTTTTGGCGACGTCGAACTTCATCTCGAAGGGGCCTTCCATCGCCTCGAAGAATCGCTTTTTGGTTCCGCCCATCTCGACCAGGAGACCCTGGTACGCCATCTCTTTAACTTTGATCGATGCGTTGGCAAGCAGGTTCTTAGTCTCGTCGGAAAGCTCCCTGGCCTCAGTCTTGACGCGTTCGAGCTCCTCCTCGGTGGCAGCATGTTCGCGCGCGAGGTCATCCAAAAACTCGAGTTTGTTGGCGGGAAGGCGGTCCTTGACCTTCTCAAGAACCTCTAATCGATTTGCCAAGCCCTTGGCCTTCTCTGACAGCTTCTGAACCTGTTTTGAAAGCTCATCGAGCCGCGACGCCTTCTGACCATCATACCCGGCAATGACCAAAGTTGGCGTTCCGGCGTCTGAGCCTAAGTTCGGGCACTCGAGCGTTTGAGCTACTATCAGCCGACCGCCGATTATCCCCTTCTGTTTCACCAGGACCGAGCCGAGTGCCTCTACCTGGCTATCGATGACCTCAACATCAACAATGAGGTCTCCGTTGCACTTGGCGCTGGCATAGTCAATGTATTTGGCGTGCAGATCGCCGCCGCAGGTGACGGTCCCCTTGCGTTTCCCAGAGATACCACTCT
>QMNL01000375.1 GCA_003647755.1 Candidatus Coatesiibacteriota bacterium | reverse complement strand
AGCTGTTTATTAGAGCGCGGCGTCAAGCCGCCGCACTCCAAAGTGACCGAACGGGCGTAACTTATGGAGCGATGCCTGCGGAACTCATAGCCTGTCCGCACCGGCAAGGCGTGTTCATCCCATCATCTCCCTTGCCGTTAATTATCGGGGGGTTGGGGGCCTCGTGCGGGTGTTGACAGGACGCAGCCGCTGCCGCATCATGATGAGGGTGGTTTGCAGGGCATGGATGGACCTATAGGTCGTAATCATGGGGAGTTAGGATGTGGGTATCTCCCGGAAGGATTTTCTGAAGGCATCGCTTGCGTGTGCAGCTTGCGCTGTTGTCCCGCCCAGATTGGCGAGGTCTCAGGGGCTTTTCGGCGGGCAAAATTCGTCGTCCGGCAAGCTCTCTAGACACAGGGCACTGAATTACACGAAACTCAAGGGCAAGATGGTTCGCTGTGAGCTCTGCCCACGAGGCTGCGTGGTGCCGGACGGCGGCCGAGGTTATTGCAGGATAAGGGAGAACGATGGTGGCGATTACTACTTAGTCGTCTATGGCCGCCCATGCACGGCGCACATTGACCCGATCGAGAAGAAGCCCTTCTTCCACTACTTGCCCGGAACAGCTGCTTTTTCACTCGCTGCAGCCGGATGCAACATGAGCTGTAAGTTCTGTCAGAACTGGCAGATATCACAACCGAAACCTGAGGAGCTCGAGAACTTCGCGCTTTCGCCCCAAGAGTGTGTGTCTGCTGCCAAGAGAGCCGGCTGCCCGACGATTGCGCTCACCTACACTGAGCCGATCGTCTATTACGAATACACGCTGGACATAGCGAAGGCGTCGCCAGCGGCGAAGATTGGAACGGTTATGGTCTCGGCGGGCTACATAAGGACGAAGCCGCTTAGGGACCTTCTTAAACACCTTTCTGCCGTCAAGATCGATCTCAAGTCCTTCAGAGACGATTACTATCGAAAGGTCTGTGGCACGACGCTTGCGCCCGTCCTGGAGACGCTCAAGACGATCAAGGCATCGGGGGTCTGGCTGGAGATCGTCAACCTTGTCCTGCCAACGCTGAACGATTCGGACAAGGAACACAAACAGATGTTCGAGTGGATAATCAAGAACCTGGGCGATTCGGTGCCGGTGCATCTCACACGATTCTACCCGATGTATCAGATGCGGAACCTCCCGCCGACCCCGAAGAGCACGCTGCAAAGGCTGCACAAGCTCGCAAAGGACGTCGGCCTGAAGTTCCCCTATATCGGGAACGTGCCCGGCGATCCAGCGTCAAACACCTACTGCCCGAAGTGCGGGAGACTATTGATAAAGAGAAGGGGCTATGCGATAGATAATGTCGGCATACTCGATTCGAAATGTAAGTTCTGTGGTGAGCCTATTCCAGGGAAGTGGTCTTTGGAACGAGCACAGCAGGAGAAGCGCAAAGTTGGCTGATTTTAACAAGCCCTACCTGGAGAGAGTCCTAAAGCCGCTCTCTTCAGCCCTGGGTCAATCCAAAGCTGCTAACCTGCTTTTCGAGAGTTTTGAGAAGCTGGGGCTTTCGCCCTTCACGTTGGATGCAAGCGGATATCACGAGCTCGTGGTGTCGCTTTACGGCAGGCTCGCTGAAGATAAGCTGATCGACAATGAAACGCTCAAGCGTCTCAGCACCAATTGGGACCTTGACAAGGTCCCAGAATCCGAGGTCCTGGGGCCCCAGACAGACAGTCCCGAGCGCACGATCGCCCTTCCTGACGATCCCAAATCGATGTGCCAGACCGTTCTTGATACCGTGCTAAAAGGAACGTTGGCGAAGTTTCAGGTGTCAGACGAGTCAAACGAGATGCAGAGGAGTGTTTCGAAGGCCATGGGTCTCGTGATGAACTCGATCTCCAAGCTGAAGGACGCATCGACGGGCCTTTACTCGCGCCAGGCGACCGCTTTTCTGGCCGCTCAACTTGAGCGATATGAGCGGATAACCGCATTCAGCAGACAGCTTAATACTGTAGATATGGAACGTCTGAGGGAGAAAATAAAGCTCTTGCCGGACGTGCTGGCCGTTGACGATGTGGCAGTTCTTGTGGCGGACGAAAGCGGAACATTTGAGCCGTTCTACGTTAGCATGGAAGAGGTAGCAGACGATTTCACCATGGGGCTACTTCTCGCCTCGCTTGCCGAGGAGGCCGGCAAGAGGCGCGGTGTGGTATCTGGTTTTGAGGAGACATTTGCCGACATGTACCACGACTCGATCGCTTCCGCGGGCTTCTCGCCGTATTGGCTGGCCTTCCCATTGCTTATTGAGGACAAGTTTCTTGGAGCGGTCATCGCCTTTGGAGAGTCGAGCGACATCTGGACGGAGGACGAGACGAACGCTATAATGCGTGTCTGCAACCACCTGGCAAGCGCGCTACAGAGCTGCATCCACTACAAAAATGTGAAGAATCTGGAGGAACGGCTTGACCGTGAACTGCGGGGCGTGGGCACTGTGCAGAAGAGGCTTCTGCCCGAGGTGCTGCCTCAGATTCCTGGGTGCGAGGTGTGGGCCTTCTACCAGCCTTCCGGAAGAGCCAGCGGAGACTACTACGACGTCGTGAAGACATCGGAAGGCACACTGTCGTTCATCGTGGCCGACGTGTCCGGACACGGGGCACCTGCCGCCGTCGTAATGGCGATGAGCAAGACCGCCTTCAGGCTTCTGCTGGCCCAGGGAACGCCCATCGAACACATGTTTCCCAAGTTCAATGACTACCTCTGCGACAACCTCAGTGCTGACATGTTTGTTACGGCAATGGGGGGCAGTATTGACGTCGCAGCCGGCCTTCT
>QMNL01000374.1 GCA_003647755.1 Candidatus Coatesiibacteriota bacterium | reverse complement strand
CCGCCGTCGCCGGTTCTCATCATGCGACCTCCGTCGCCGACCACAAATCCTGTCTTGCTGTCAACGAAGAAGACGTCGTGCCAGCTGTAGTCAGCGTCGGCCTTCAACAGCACATCTCTGGCGCTAGCACAACTGCATAAAAGCGCCAGCACAACGAATGCCTGCACCACGACAACCAGAAGATTACGCATCTCGCTCAAGTAGAAGCCACATTCATACTACAAGTGTAATCCACGAGCACTGAAGATACTCCTGTAAAGCGATCATGCAAGCGCAGCGAGTCGCGGAATCGCTGCGACTCCGATGTGAGGTCCCTCGTGGGACACGAACATCGTCGAGGTCGCGCGCCTTGGGCTGCCGGCAGTTCAAGTTGCGCATAGGCGTTTTGGGAGGTTGCTCCGCCACAGCTCGCAAGGAGCCGCAGCGGCGTCATGTCTGCGCACTCCAAACGATTGAGGGTTTCAGGCCGGCCGTTGGGACCGGGCGATTCTGTTGCCAAATTGCGAGAGGCTTCGTAGGATAATCGAAACGATGCAGGCTGCATTGGTGTTGTACGATAAAGTCGTCGCCGAGATTTTCGTGAGATGTAATAAGGAGGCTCAGGGGCATGTTCAAGGGATCCTTCGTTGCGCTGGTAACGCCTTTCAGGGATGGGAAGGTGGCTTTTGGTGATTACGAGAAGCTGTTGGAGTATCATTTGCAGTCGGGCACGAACGGCGTGCTTCTGTGCGGCACAACGGGCGAATCGGCCACCATCACGAGGGATGAATATCGGCAGATTCTCTCGTTCGTGAAGCGTGAGCTCGATGGGAAGCTGCCGATCATAGCGGGTATCGGCTCGAACGACACGCGCACAGCCATCGAGAACGCTCGCATTTGCGAGGAGATAGGAATCGACGGGCTCTTGGCTATCTCCTGCTACTACAACAAGCCGACGCAGGAGGGGCACATCGCTCACTTCACCAAGGTAGCCTCGAGCACGCGGCTTCCGATAATCATCTACAACATCCCGGGCAGAACCGCGGTGAACCTGTTGCCCTCGACGCTTGCGAGGCTCTGCGACGTGCCAAACATCGTCGGCGTCAAAGAATCGAGCGGCGACATGAAACAGGTGCTCGAGATAAGGCGACTGTGCGGCGACAGGCTGACGATTCTCTCTGGCGAGGACCTGATGGTCGTTCCGATCCTCTCGATTGGCGGCAGCGGGGTCATCTCGGCCTCTGCGAACATCCTTGCGAGGGAGATGGCGGATATGTGTAGGCTCTTTTTCGAGGGCAAAGTGGCCGAGGCTGCTAGAATTCAGGTGGACATTTCCAGCGTCATCAAGACCTTGTTCATCGAAACCAACCCGGGTCCTGTCAAGACCGCCCTGGCCGCAATGGGCATGTGCTCTGGCGAGCTTCGCCTGCCGCTGGTTGCGATGCAGCCTGATAACAAGGAACGACTACTTGAGTCGCTGAGGGGATATGGCCTCATTTGACGGCGATGCGATTTTCGGCCTGTTGGAACTACTAAAACATGACGTTGGCTTTAACGATGATCGATGATGGTTCGCCCTTCATCCTTCTGAAATAACACGGAGCATTGGACTAATGAAGCGTAAACAACGGCTGCTTACCGCTGCGATGCTCATGGCGTTTGCTGCGCTTTTCGCCTCGGCGCAAGCGATTCAGGCAGCAGGAACGCCGCTCTCGACTGAACCGCTCGTTCTAACGCCGGATGCGCTTTCGGCGCAGGATTTGAAGATGGCCGACGTCGATGGTGACGGGAATCTCGACATCGCCGTTGCCTGCTACAACTCGCCGAATGTTATCTATCTCAACAGATATGGGGATTTCTCGTTATATTCTAAGTGGCAGTCGGCTGAATCGGACTACACGCTTGCACTTTCGCTTGCGGACTTTACCGGCGATGGGCTGCCTGACCTTTTCTCTGGGAACAGCGTTGGGCAGAACAACCGGCTGAACATCAACTCAGCGGGAGGCCTGTCGCAGGTGGCCAGCTGGAGCTCTTCCGATGCCCGCTGGACGAACGCTGTGCTGGCCTACGATTTCGATGCTGACGGCAAGATTGACATCTTCTCGGGTGGTTCCGCCGAGAATGTCATATACAAGAATCTGGGCGCTGGCCTCGACCCTGTGCCGTTCTGGGTCTCGCCGAGGCGCATCGATACGCGAGCGGTTGCAGTTGGCGAGCTGAACGGCGATGGCGTGCCATATCTTGTGGTCGGGAACATCGGCGTGAACCGCATCTATCGCATCACAGCTGGCCTTCCCGAGTACGATCCCGTCTGGACATCGCCAGATTGGCAGGCCACGTACTCTATCGACCTGGGGGATTACGACGGTGATGGGGACCTTGACCTGTTGGTCGGCAATCTCGATGCAGCTGACCAGGTCTTCGCCAACAACGATGGCGACTTCGGCGATGGGCCGGTCTGGACCTCGAGCGAGGCTGGCGCGACGCGGTCAATTAGATGGTGCGATTTCGCCGAGGATGGCTTTCCAGACGTTGCGATGGCGAACTTCCGGTCTCAGGCGAATGCTATCTACTCCAACGTAAGTGGCGTGATCGAGACCTCGCCGTCGTGGGTTTCTGACGATGCGGCGGACACGACCGCAATGGAGTGCGTCGATCTGGATGGGAACGGGTCAAAGGATGTGGTCGTTGCCAATCAGGACGGGTATGTCGTCGCGTATCTCTCTTTGCTACATTCTGCTCCGTTTATCGTTCAGACGACGCCAAGGATGGGGACACAAACGTGTCAAGGATTGCGCAGATAACGGTCCTGCTCAACGATTACGACGAGGACATAGATATT
>QMNL01000373.1 GCA_003647755.1 Candidatus Coatesiibacteriota bacterium | reverse complement strand
GCATTCCGACGCTGAAAGCAATCGATCTGTCGGATGCTCTTGGACCGCTGCTCGCGAGGGCTGACGTGGTGTTAGAGTTCACGACACCGAGCGCCTCGATGACAGATTTCGAGGTTGCCACGGAGCAGGGCAAGGGCATTGTGATTGGCACGACTGGGTTCTCCGATGGGGAGCTCGCGGAGATTCATCGGAAGAGGGACGTTGCTCGCTGCGTTCTATCATCGAACATGAGCCGGGGGATGAACGTGATGTTCGCACTTGCTGGCGTGCTGGGTGCAGTGCTTCAGGATTTCGATGCGGAGATAGTGGAATCGCATCACCGGGGCAAGAAGGACTCGCCGAGCGGAAGTGCTCTTCAGATAGCGCGGAACTTGGCGGACTCAAGAGGCGTCGTGCTCGATGAACTCGTTACTTATGGACGTCATGGGAAGGAACTTCGGAGGAGAGAGGGCGAGATCGGCATACATTCAATCCGTGCTGGTGGGATTGTCGGCGAGCATACTTTGGTCCTTTCGGGCCAGGGCGAGAGGCTGGAGATAACACATCGAGTGGCCAGCCGGCGTGCCTTCGCCGCAGGAGCGCTCTTGGCGGCGGAGTTTATAGCGAAGGCGGAGCCCGGTATCTACTCTATGGCGGAGGTCTTGGGCCTGGAGACGCTGTCCCAGGCATCGCGTCCAAGATATGGAGATTTGCTGGGGAACGCGGATTGACTCCACGGGCGGTTATCTTCGACCTTTACGGCACGCTGATCGACCTTTACTCGTGGGAGGCCAACGAGAGGCTACTGGCAGAGATGGCCGCTACACTCTCGGTTCCTGCCGACACGTTCTCGCACCTGTGGATTGAGACGTATCCTGAGAGGGTTACAGGCGCATTCACCGATGACAAGTCATACATTCTACATCTATGTTCACGTCTGGAGATAGTGCCATCGGAGACGAGCATCCGGGCTGCGATTGAGCTGAAGAATGAGTTCACGCGGCGCTTGATGGTGCCCAGACCCGATGCGAGGGAGACGCTGCAAAAGCTGAAGGATGGGGGCCTGAAGCTGGGGCTGTTGACCAACTGCGGGCGTGAGGTCCCTTTGTATTGGGGGCGGACCTCGCTTGCGCCGCTTGTGGATGTTGCGGTCTTCTCGTGCGAGGCAGGGGTCAAGAAGCCTGATCCTGCGGCGTATCTTCTTACCTGCAAGAGGCTCAATGTTCAGCCCATACATTGCGTATTCGTCGGGGATGGAGGAAACCGTGAGCTCGAGGCGGCTGAGGAGGTAGGTATGAAGGCTATCATGATACGAACGCCGGAGGACAATGTTTTCAATCCCCGCCGGACCGCGTCGGACGGCTGGCCTGGCCGAAGGGTCTCGCGGCTGGGTGAGGTTATTGATATTGTTGTTGGCCAGGCTTAGCGAAATGCCTCTTAGGCAAATATAAGCTAGATGAGGGCCGAAGAACGCGATTTAGGGATACTATAGGACGGTTGGCTTGGTGAAGTTTGACGTTGACAGGGCTGTAGTTTGGGAAGAGTATGTGAAAAACTTGACGAGGACAGGTTAGTTTTGGTAGCTTATGCAAAGGAAGTTGGCCATTATAGATCGCTCACGATTAGAAGCTACGGCTTCACGTGGGGAAATGTACTTGAGTGTATAAACAACTAGGAAAGGGAGACGAGAACATGACAGCAAAGCTGGCTACATTGATGGCTCTGTGTGCCCTGTTGGTGTTCCCAGTCATGGGGCTTGCCCAGCATGACACTCCGTTTAATGACGGAGATGTGGCGCCGGACTTCACGGTTCAGGACCTTGACCTGAATTGGGTCAGTCTTTCAGACTGGTCAGGGAGCATTGTTGTGTTGGACTTGTGGGCGACTTGGTGCGGCCCATGCGTTGGGGCAACGGGCTCTCTGGAGAACGATGTTTGGCAGGTTTACGGGGACCAAGGTGTTGTTGTCTGGGGTGTTGACATAGATCCGGGCAGGGACAGCATTGCGAAGATCAAGGCTTTCCGGCAAGACCATAACCTTACTTACCCCATGGCGTTGGACGTTAATCATGAGACGAGACCGTATGCCAGTGGGTACGTGCCTACTATGTATATCATCGACCGGCATGGGATAGTCCGGTATGCTGAAGTCGGGTATAACAAGACCATGGTGCTGGCGAAGATCAAGGAGCTGCTTGCGGAACAACCGCAGGGGCCGACGTTTGAACTCAGGCTCAACAAGATGGATGCGACTCCCTATGAGCCGGGCGACATTATGACGCTTTACGCTGACGTAACGAATCCTGGCCCTGCGATGCCGGTCAACATCTACATTGCGGTTGAGCTTTTCGGCGAGTATTACTTCTGGCCGAACTGGGGAACGATGATGACACCTGTGTCCTTCACTCTTCCAGAGAATATGCAGATGCTCGGTTATGTCCTTGAGTCGGTCGTGTTCAATGACACGTTCCCGCATGGCTCGTTCAAGTGGTATGGCGTGCTGGCGGACCCAGCAACTGGCGAGTGGATTACAGAGCCGTCGGTAGTGTCTTGGTCGTTTGGAGCAGCACAGCCCTAAGCATCCTCCATTTGAAGTAACAACTGCTCTACTCTGAATCGCCCACCTCTGCACATGGCAGAGGTGGGCCTCAATAATCAGATTGACGGAGCTGGTTCTAGCCCTTTGGAGTGCGGCGGCTTGACGCCGCTTTTTCTCGTCGCGGCTTGACGCGACATCGATCCTATGTCAATCATCGCTGCAGCAATCGCCTTTCGGAAAGTGATGAAACTGCCTATTAGAGCGCGGCGTAAAGCCGGCGCACTCCAAAGGGCTACAACCATCT
>QMNL01000372.1 GCA_003647755.1 Candidatus Coatesiibacteriota bacterium | reverse complement strand
GCTACACGTTCTGGGGCTGCATGACCGGCCGCAACACGCATAAGCTCATCGGCCCCATCGACCGCAAGTTCGAGACCCTGTGCATAGACGTGAACTAGGGCGATAATCCATGGGAACTACCATGTTTGAGAGCAATCAGTAGCGTGGGCGAGTTCGAGGTCTTCGCAATCGAGAGCCCCAACACGGGAACGAGATGACAAGCCCGAGATGAAATGGCTCGGAATGGCGGTCCTCGTGATTGCTGTTATGCCGCCGGCTACCTGCGTTTCTCGAACAGCAGGTATTTGAAGAAGCCGAGCGCGGTCGAGACGTAGTATCTGAGCGCCTTGAGGCTCTTGATGCGCCTCAGCGTGGAGAGGATGAACCGGGGCGAGAGGGAGTATCGGAGGTAGAACCAGCGCTGGAGGCGGACGAGGTCATCTGAGGAGAAGTGCTGGGTATGCCATGATGGCTGGGTGTGGGTGCAGTCGAACTTTTCCCAGTCAAGCGTCTCGGGCATGTAGCCGCCCGCCTGCATGATATTGTAGAGCTCAGTGCCCGGGAAGGGCGTAACGACGTTGACCACGATGAAGTCGGGTGCGACGCGTTTTGCGAGCCTCAAGGTCATTTTGACCTCGTCGAGCGTCTCGCTTGGGTGGCTCCCGATTATGAAGAAGGCCTCCGTTGCGAGGCCGACCCTCCTGGCGGCATCGAAGGCCGTGACTATCTGCTCCTCCGTAATGCGTTTTTTTATCAGCTTCCTTATCCGGTCACTGCCCGATTCGATCCCGAACGCCACTTTCTTGCAGCCTGCGGCCTTCATGTTGGCGAGCATGTCCCGATCGACGGCGTTGACGCGGGTGTCGCAGTCCCAGCTGATGCCAAGCTGTGCGAAGCCCTCGAGCAGTTTTGCGAGGCGCTTCCTGTTGAGGGTGAAGGTGTCGTCGTCGATCGTGTAGTGGTCGAAGTGGAACTTCTCGATGCACTGTTTGACCTCGGCGAGGACGTGCTCGGCGGACCGGAATCGCAGCCGACGTGAAAACGTGATCTTCGAGGCGCAGAACGAGCAGTCTTCCGTGCAGCCGCGGGATGTGAAGAGGACGGTTGAGCGGGATGAGGTATCGGCGACGCCTGGTGTTGGGCCGGCTCGGTATAGTTCGAGATTGAGGAGGTGCCTCGCAGGGAACGGGAGAGCGTCGAGGTCTCGAATGAGCGGCCTGGGCTGTTCGATGGTGATCTGCGAGCCATCGCGGTATGCAACGCCCCGGACGCCTTTTAGGACGGGCCTGGAACCTTCGGAGGCTCGCTGGGAGAGCTCCAGCAGCGTCTTCTCGCCCTCCCCAAAGACCGCCACGTCGAACGCCTCGAACTCCTGGAGCGAGCGCTGCGGCATGGCGCTGATGTGTGGGCCGCCCGCTACTACGAGCGCGTCCGGGCAGCAGCTCTTGACGACTCTAGCGAGGCGACTCGCCGCGACCACGGTTGCGGAAAGGCACGTGAAGCCAACGAGGTCTGGTTCGTAATCCGAGACCCTTGCCGCAAAATCATCGTCCGAGAGGGGCTCGACCTCGAAATCGACGATTCTAGTGTCGATGCCGTTTGAGAGGAGGAATGCAGCAAGCGAGGCGATATTTATCGGATGCTGGACAGAGCTTTTTTCGAGGCCGCCCATGATTCTGGGTGGCCTGACGATCAGTGTTCTAATGGCTCGCTCCGGGCATTTGAGTCTCCCTCGCATAGAGGTATTTGTGGGCGGTGCTCGCCTCGTCCGGAAGGTAGATGCGTGCGGCGGGCCACGGCCCTGCCTGACTCAGCAGGTAGCGCTCGCAGGCCAGAAAGCCCGACCCGCGCTCGCTGCCTACATGGCGATCGCATCGACCTTGTCCGCGCCCACGATCCTGACCACAACCCTGTTGGGGACGCACACGATGACCTGGCCCTGGGCATGGATTTTGCCAGTCTTCACGCAGAGCTTGTTGGGGCAACACGAGTCGCTGACCCAGACATATCCATCCCGACAGACAACCGTTGTTACGCCGAGAGGTCCATGCACTCTTTGGGTGAAGTCCTGCCCCAGCGAGCCGCGATGGACGACGTGGCCGCTGACGGATATTTCAACCTCTGAAATGGTCTTAGGCGTCCCAGCGCCGGCCCAGATCATGAAGAGCGCAGAGGCGCCCAGCACGACGAAAATTATGATGTCGCCGGCCCTAACCATCTTGCCCTTATCGGACATCGGCCCCGTTACCTTGGACGAATTTTCTCGTGTTTGAGCGTGCAGAGCCCTGCGACTTGACCGCTTCCGGCAAGGCCGGAAGGAGCTTCTGGGGCAGGATGCGAAACACCGCTCGTCCCGGCTGGCCAACCAGCTCGCGAGTGGAGGGGTCGATTGCCCCTGCGACGACCTCGTATCTCCCAAGCGGGAGCAGCGAGGCTTCAACGGACAGAAGCGGCATGTCAACTGACAGCCCGTAGGGGATGGTGCAAGTGAACGGACGGGGCGCAGAAGACCAGTCCGGGAAGTAGAGCTCTTCGTCTCGGTATTTAACGAAGAGGTAAAGTTCCAGCGTTCTCTCCTCGCCGGGGTTAATTATCGAGACCGACAGCTGCACAGTATCAGAGCTGTCGTGGTCAAACTGCGCACAATGGGGCCGAATTAGTGGGGCGGCGCCAATGAACCCCGCGTCGGGACCGCCGTAGGCACCCATGTCGTTGACTGAGCCGTCCGGGTCGTTCATGTCGTCTGCAGGTGAGCCAGCATCGATGCAGGGCGAGCCCGGCAATAGGTGGAAGTTGTAATTCTGAGGGTCTGCAAAGAGCGGGTCCGCTGAGAGTAGGCCGGT
>QMNL01000371.1 GCA_003647755.1 Candidatus Coatesiibacteriota bacterium | reverse complement strand
GTAGAGTCGGGGCAGTCCATTGACCTGAGGGTTACATTTAGCCCAACAGAGGCAAAGTCCTACCAGGAGGCACTAGTCGTCAATCGGAATAGCCCAACGGGTGGGATGCCCGGCACTGTAGAGGCCCACGGCACCGGCGTTGCGGCCCGTGGCCCGAGCGTTTATCTCTCTGCTGACAAGGCGATTGTGCATGACGGCGAGGCCCTCTCCTTGTCGTTCGGAGTTCAGAATCCAGGCCCGGAGCGGGCGATCAATCTTCTTGGCGCAGTTAAGTTCCCCGATGGGACGTTGCTGTTCTATCCGGGCTTCTCGCTGGAGCCTCAGCCCGTGTTCATCAGGGTTGCGGAGAAGTCCGCAATAGGCCCGATGGAGATACTGCGGGTTCCATTCAGCAATGCGCTGCCGAAGGGGCAGTATGTATTCTATGCCGCTGTCCTCAATCCATATAACTACGATATGCAGATCGAGGGCAATATCGCCTCAACCAGTTGGGTGTTTGAGTAGTTCGGCTACATCTGCTGTTGTGGACGGCTGTCTGTAGGGGCCGGCCGATATATATCAGAGACTATCGTGACCGGCCTCCTCGCCGCTACGGGGGCCGGCCCGCAGCGGACTGTTGTCCAAGGCAGTGCGGTCACGAGCGGTCCCTGCAAATCTAGTTGGAGATGTGCGGCTGGGGCAGATCTCCCCTGAGGCGTTCTCTCAGCCCCTCGGGTGGAGCTTCTCATGCAGGGACTTCAGCCGCTCCTTTGCGACGTGGGTGTATATCTGCGTGGTGGAGAGGTCTGAGTGGCCAAGCATCATCTTGATCGAGAGGAGATCGGCGTCGTTCTGTAGCAGGTGGGTTGCGAAGGAATGGCGAAGAATGTGGGGATATACCCTCTTGTCCAGGCCGCACTCGGCCGCATAGCGCCTGATTATCTTCCACACGAATTGTCTGGAGAGTTGCTTCCCCCTTTTCTGCGCGACGTAAACGAACGGTGAGGTCCTTTCCTTCAGCAGGAGTCGGCGGCCCCGCTTCAGGTATTCAGCCGTCCATTTGACGGCCTCCGCCCCAATCGGTATCAGCCGCTGCTTTGCCCCTTTGCCCGTGCATCGAACGAATCGCTCGGGCAGGTTGAGGCTCGCAGTGCGCAGGTTGCAGAGCTCCGACACGCGCATCCCCGTGGCATACATCATCTCCAGCATTGACTTGTCGCGCAAGCCTAGAGGCTGGGAGACATCTGGTGCGTTCAGGAGCTTGTCCACCTCCGCCGGCGTCAAGTAGCTAGGAAGGTGGACCCAGTGCTTTGGTGATTCGATGTTCGTTGTTGGGCATTCCTCGAGGATGCCTTTCAGGACAAGGTACTTGTAAAAATGCCTCAGGCAGGATAATGCACGGCGCGACGAGACTGGGGAGAGGCCCTTCTCCATGAGGTAGGAGAGAAATGCCTCGATGTGGGGTGGTTCGACCTCGCGCAGTGGGACTTCGTCCAGGAAGTTGTTGAACGCACGGAGGTCTCGCCGGTAGCTTTTTGCTGTGTTGACGGAGAGGCCCTTTTCAGCAAGGAGATAGGAGATGAAAGAGCTTACCAGTGAATTGTCGTCGAGAGTCACTGGTCTTTCTGGGGTGGTGTTGGGAGGCTGGACCGAACGATCAGGCCCCAGAGTGCACCCATTGCCAGGGCGACGGCGAGGCACGCGAGTATGCTCAAGAGGCTCGCGAGGCCATTTTCATGCGACAGCCATGAGCAAAGGAGCGTGAGGAGGACGGCGAACGGGCCGAAGAGGCCGATTGCCAGGCCCAAGCGAGCGCCGGAAGCGAGATGGGGGTTCCGCAGCGAGCAGAGCCTTCCGAGTAGCGCAGAGAGAAAGGGCAGGCCAAGAGCTGCGAGCAGGTAGCGGGCTGGTAGTAGGCTATTGCTTACTATCACGGTTCATTGGTGGTTCACTGGGGAACAGTCATGTTCCGTGGACGAGGAGTTTGTCTTTGGCCCAGTTAAGCGGTCTGCTGCGGGCTGGTGTGTGGCAGGCTTCGCAGATTTTTACTGTGGGTATTCTGAGGCGGATTCTGGTGTTGTCCAGGTGCATGCTTGCTGGTCCGTGGCAGGCTTCACATCGCACGTCAGCTAGTTCAGGGGTGTCCTTCTGGTTGAGGTAGCCTCGGGAGTCGGCGTAGCCGGTGGTGTGGCAGCGGAAGCAGCTGGGGTCTTTGTCCTTGCCTATCTTAACGAGCGTGGCCAAAGCGTGGGCGTGCCTCGTCTTGCTCCACTTGTCGTAAATGTCCTTGTGGCACTTGGCACAGGCCTGTGAGCTGACATATCTTGGACGGAAGTCAGGTAGATTGTTGGTCTTTGTGTCTGAGGCGGGCGAGATCTTCTTGGTTCTTCTCTTGCGGATGATCTCGTTCCCTCTCCGCTTGGCATCTCTGACCATCCCCTCGATGGTTCTGTCCTTCGGGATGTTATTGTCTATTGAGACGAGCTCGCCGGAATGTTCCTTAACCTTGTGTGTTTTGACGTCGAACGTGAGAGTGAGCTTGCCTATTTTCTTGCCGCGAGCGGCGGATTTAAGCAGTATCGTGCCGGTTTGCTGGACGACCTCAGGCTTGTAGAGGCGCCGCATGTTGCCGGATATGAGGAAGAGGTTGATGCCTTTGACCTGGCTTGTGAGTTTTCGCGCCAACTGCATCTGCATGTTGCCCATGCCGATAATCATGTCGCACTTTCTGCTCAACTCCCCGACGATCTTCTCCGCCGTGGTGATCGGGTCCAGAAACTCGACTTTGTCCTTGTCTTCTATGCTCATGGAGCGGCCGGCGTTGGTCGCAGCGACGGCGAATATGCCTATCTTGATACCGCC
>QMNL01000370.1 GCA_003647755.1 Candidatus Coatesiibacteriota bacterium | reverse complement strand
CTCGCAGTTCGACATGACTGCCCACTTCCACTTCAATGTTCCTTCAGTGCTCCCTGCGCCACCGATTAGCCAAGATGGGGAATACTGCTTCGCCTCGCTCTGCTTGGAGCCCGGGAGCTGGACTTGGGCTAGCAACCTTGGCCTGGCGCCGTTCAGCTACAGTTCAGCGGGCCCATCAATACACATGGTCTCTATCCCCGCCGGGTCGTTCTTGATGGGTTCGCCGTCGAGTGAATCGGGGCGTGATTCGGACGAGGGGCCGCAGCGGACGGTTCACATCTCGGCGTTTGAGATGTCCGAGACGGAGGTTACGCAGAAGCAGTTTGGAGACGTGATGGGCTGGAATGACAGCTATTTCAACGGCGATGGCCATCCGGTTGAGGAGGTAACTTGGTTTGACTGCGTGAGTTTCTGCAACAAGTTGTCCGAGGCGGACGGGTTTTCGAAGTGCTACACGATCACCAATATCGGCTATGACGGTAATCACATCACATCAGCGGATGTGTCCTGTAATTTCAACGCAAATGGCTATCGCCTGCCGACGGAGGCGGAGTGGGAGTATGCCTGCCGAGCCGGGACGACGACATCTTTCTATTGGGGTGATAGCAGCGAAGAGTCTGTTATGAAGCAGTACTGTTGGTATGAGAAGAACGCAGATGACGGCTATTGGACTAATCCTCATGCAGATGAGAAGGGGACTCAATCGGTTGGGCAGAAGATACCTAACGCCTTCGGTCTGTTCGACATGAGCGGTAATGTTTGGGAGTGGTGTTGGGACTGGTATTCGTCGGGTTATTATGGCAGTCAGCCGGATCCGGATAGCGATCCTACGGGGCCTAGTAGTGGCTCCTACCGGGTCGTACGCGGCGGCAGCTGGTACAACGACGCCTGGCACTGCCGTTCGGCAATCCGCGACTGGATCGACCCGTGGTACCGGTACGTCAACTACGGCTTCCGTGTCGCCAGGTCTTACTAGCCACTTGCGCACTTTGTCACTTTGCCACTCGCGTCTGTTTTGCGAAGGGGCAAGAAGGGCGCACTGCCAAGAAGACCCTTCGCATGTTGAGTAATTAGTAGTGTGTTGCCAGGAAATAGGGTGCAGGGCTTTGCCCTGCCAGAAATTTTTGGAATGCGGCAATAATCTGTGCAAAGCACGGCGCTAGTTTTTGCCGGAAGTTCAGGTTTGATTGGAAGGAGCACGTTTTCCTGGTAGAGAGCATACTGAAGAGCATCATCGCACCGCTCGCAAGACGCTCGAAGTTCGAGGCGCTGCTTCCCGTATTTGATACGATTGCGTATTCAGCGCTGACGTTGGGCAAGATATACGGTAGTTTCAGGCGAGGGACGCTGGTTTTATGAGGACATGCGGTTTGCGTAAAGAGATAACGCTGCTGGGGTGTTATTTGTGTGGTGCTACGAAGGGAGTTGTGGTGCATTGAGCGCTGAAGCTGAGCACATGAAAGTTGCTGCGGCGATCCCGTGTTACAACGCTGCGGCTACCATTGGCGCCTGTATCGCATCGCTTGGCGAGCAGACGCGCGCGCCTGATGAGATAATCGTTGTTGATGACGGCTCCACGGACAACAGCGGCCTGCTCGCCGGATACGCTGGTGCAAACGTCATCTCTCCGGGCAAGAACGTGGGGCTTTCTGCTGCGAGGAACCTGCTCTGGCAGAATACCGATGCCGACATCATTGTTTTTGTAGATGCGGACACAGTTGCGCGCGGGGACCTGCTGGAACAGCTGCTCAAGCACTATGTCTCCCCCGAGGTTGGCGGCGTCGGGGGGCAGGCGGTCGAGGCGCGTATCGAGAGCATCTATGATCTTTGGCGGAAATTCAGCGCGGCGCAGACCCTCGGGGACAAGGTGCTCGAGGATGCCGAGGTCCTCTTTGGCCTTTGCTGCTCCTATCGCCGGTCTGTGCTCGAGCAGGTGTTTGGCTTTGACCCATACTTCCGGACCAATGGCGAGGACCACGACATCAGCATTCGTGTGCGGCAGGCGGGCTACCGGCTGGTTTACGAACCGGCTGCGGTCGTCGAGCATTACAGGACGGACACGTTCAGGTCGCTGATGAGAATGCTATATCGTTACGAGCTGTTCACGCAGGTTGCGAAGATGCGAAATGATCTCCCAATCGAGAACCATTACAGGACATTCTGGAGGCGCGTCGGTTTTTTCTTCGGACGTCTCTCACAGATCGTTAATAGGATGCGAGGCTTCAAGTTCGCTCTCATTGACCTTGCGGCGCTTGCGCCCATCTTCGGAGCGTGCTACAAGGCCAAGTCCCTGGCGAGGCGGGGCCTCGCGAGGCCGGGACCGCGCTGAGTGCCTAATATGTTGGTTGTGATGACTCGCACGACAGAGTCACAGGGACCGCGCGGTAGAATGCACTGAGATTCTCTTTCAGTGCGGTTACAGGTCGTGAACTGTGGCCAACGGATTTACAGGACCTGTTTCAGGGATTGGCAATATCGTGTAGGGCGGCTGTCAGAGGGTGCCCAATGGGTTGGAAGGTGGAGGTTCTGCTGTTTTCGTGGAGAGACAATGCAGGGAGTCCGACAGGTTGTCGAGATAATGTGGTGCCGCGATCGGATGGGCTTGACGCCCCATAATGTGGCTGTGAAAGGGCATCAATGTTCCGTAGGGGTGCCGCTTGCTGCACACTCGTTGTGATTCGCCAAACGGGCACAGGGCGGGGCACACACCATCGGCCTTGCTATTCCGGGCGGATATGGGTCGGCGGGCGTTGTCAGGGGGCTACGAACAGGATCTTGCTGCCAAGCTCCTTGCCCGATAGATAGACCACAGGGCGATGGTCAGACGCGGCCTTCTTTCTCATGTAGGCCTTG
>QMNL01000369.1 GCA_003647755.1 Candidatus Coatesiibacteriota bacterium | reverse complement strand
TGCGTCATTATAGATTGTTGCGCGGTCAGAAGGAACCAGAATGCGATCGGGGTTCCAGATGCGGTTCCTGCGGTCGCGGGCGAAATATAGGACGTGGACTTTCGAGACAATGAAGTTGGACTTTCTGCACTGGCCGAAACGAAAGTGCCAGATGCACCAGTTCACCAGTGCCAACGGCACACGAGAGCCTGCTTCGCCTCTCCGCTCTTCGCGACGGCTCGGCGACTGCGTCGGCTCGCCTCTGGTTCCCCCTGCATTACCGCCCTTCAGATACATCACCACCTCGGCGGCCCAGTCGTCCGGGATGTTGACCCACAGCGAGCCGTGAGGCGCAAGCACGCGGAGGCAGGCGTCGAGCCACTGGCGTGTGAACTCGAGGTAATCCTCCCGCTTCATGTTGTCGTTCCAATCCGAATACGGGACGTTCCAGTTGAACGGCGGGTCGGCGAAGATCAGATCGACGCTTTCCTCCGGCAGCTGGGCGAGGACCTCACGGCAGTCGCCGACGTAAACATCGGTCTGAGGGTCATCGAGATGATACTTCGGCCGCAACTCCGGCACGAGCTTGAACGATCGTAAAAGGTCTTCTTGAGGTCCCATCTCCCACCTGTTTGATGTCCCTTAAAGCACCCATAATATATGTAAATGTGTTACTAAATACCGAGGAACTTTTCCAGATTCAACATAGCAACAGAGGTAACGTTCTCCCCAACGCGGCCTTGGACACATCTTTCCCTGTCACTGGTTTGTCCCGCCGCCCCTTCAAAGAATCCACCTCTTGTCTTGCCTTGCTTCCCCGTCTGTCCCTCCTCAGGCGAGAAGTCTCAGACTACGGAGTCCTCTGTAACTGGAGCGCCCGTCCAGGGTCAGGCCGAGCGCGCAAAATAGGAGAGCCGGCTACCTCTTCTGCTTCCTCGCCCTCCATCGGTCATACCACTCCTTGAAACGAGGCTCGTCGGGCCGAAGCTCGATCGCTCTCGCGTAGGCCTCCTCTACCTCGGATGCTGGCTTTCGCAGCTGGGACAGCGCCTGAGCCAGGTGCGACCAACACCACGCCTGCCGAATCGGGTCCTCGGACAACTGGATCGCGCGCCGGAGCAGCTCAGCCGCCTCTCTGCAAAGCTGTCTTCTGGATGCCCGAGTCATCTGCCTATTCTTGGCAAGTGTCAGTTTCGTCTGAGCGAATTCGTGCACAAACTTGGCATCATCCTTCATTGACTCGTAGCTCTCGTGAAACAGCCGGTGTGCTTCCTTGTGCTTACCCGCCCGCTTCAGTAGAATTGCGGTTTCAGCCCTGTCCTCTGAACCGACTGCTTTGGGCATAAGCTTGATGATTCTGTGGGCTGCCTCCTGCTGTCCGTGGTCGAAGAGAGCGCTTGTCATTCTCAGGTACGGGAGCAGTTCTTGCGACCTCAGCGGCTGTGCGCGAAATGCCTCGAGGGCTAGTTCGGCCCTCTTCAGCTCATCCATCTTCCCGAGATACTCGATCAGTTGAGCTGCCAAAGCGCCCGATTGAGGCTGCTCTTTCAAAGCTCTTTCAAGGTGAGCCACCGCATCCGCGTGCTCCCCGACCGCCCATAGATATGCGCTTTGCCGAATGGCATTAATAACGCTATACCCGGGATGCGCAGGCAGAATAACTGTGAAATAAGTCCGGCCCTCGTCGAACTCAAAGACCGGCTCGGGCGAACCATTCTCCTCCATCTTCCGCCTGATCTTGGCGATACCTGTATAGCGCATCTCAGCAAGGCGCAGTTCTTTCAGGAACTCGCCTATCCGCCTGTTCCTGCACGGAACTTGGGGGAAGCTTGCGTCGCGCAGGAAGTGGCTCTTCTCGATGCCCTGAACGGGCCCGGGGTAACTTGTTATCTTCATGCATGAAGGATAAAGAAATACCTTCGTTGGCTCAACGGAGTGCTCATAGCTCCTGTGATAAACCGCATTCACGATCGCCTCCTCCATTGCCTCATAAGGAAATGCAACGGTCCGCTCGACCTCCGCTCGACCGGGTACTTTTCTGATGACGATATCCACCAACGATTGAAGATGTTGCACAGTCATCTTAACCTGATCCTGAATTGGCCCTCTTATCACCTTCTCCTCGATGAGATTGCCGCCAGCGTCATCAGAGAAATGAGCTATCTCTATCCTTGCGCCACGGAAGAATCTGTCCGGATCGTCGCTGAAAAACAGCAACCCGACGTTCCTGGGGACTTCACGGCTGTTCACGCGCACCGTAATGCGAAGGCGCCGATACAGGTCATCTTCAGGCACAGGCTGAGCCGTCCCGGCAAGGTCGCTTCGAACGTCCACGAGAAACCGCCGAACCAACGCTGGTGACAAATCCTCGATACGTGCTTCGTGGCTTCTGCGATCATCGAAAGGTATTTTCGCTGCCTGCTCCAACAGCTGCCTTAGCAGGTCGTCTCTTGCCTTGACCGTCTGGGAACCTTGCCTGACATGATATACACGGGTTTTCTCATCCTTTCTTGATGGCGCTTGATAAGGCCTGTTATCGCCTCCGGGTGCCCAGACAATCAGAATCCACTTGTCCTGATAGACCTCCGGGAAGAGCATGGGCACATACTCAGGGCTGATCTTGCTCCTACACTCACTGGTCAATACACGCTGTATCTTATCTAAGTCCAGGTCGTCGAGTCCCCTCGGCGGCAGGATCGGCCTGCCCCCCTCCTCCTCGACCCCCAGGATGATGTAGCCGCCATTCATATTCAGTAGGTCGTTGGCGAACGCGCAGATAGTCCTAATGACATCTGCTTTGATCTGCTTGTTCCATGTAGATTTGAACTCGACCCGGTTGCCCTCAATAGAGCGGAGGCTAATCAAGTCCTCAAGGTT
>QMNL01000368.1 GCA_003647755.1 Candidatus Coatesiibacteriota bacterium | reverse complement strand
GCGACCAGCTCATCCAGACGAGGTTCAAACTTCGCTGCATGAGCTTCGTATCCGCCCCAGTAGTCTCCGAGGTGTCTTGGGATCTTATTCTCTCCCTGCGGCGAAACACCTACTCTTCCGATGGCTCGTGCCAGAAACCCGTCGCCGCGTAGAACTTCATCCGGGAAGGTTTCTAAGAGCAACTCTCCGAATGCGGGAAGAACCCGGTGAATGGTTTCTGTCGAGAAAAGGAAGATTGTGTGACTGATTGAGGCAGGATCCGGTGCCCCATCAAGGGTCCGAGGCCCATTGCCACATACTTCGGGGCTTGCAGGTTCGGGAGCAATAGGATGAGCTAACCGAGCGATCTCGGGACCAAAACGCTTACTGTCTGTTATTGAGCGAAACCCATCTGCGGGGAACTTGTCGGTACTCGCCTCTGACTGGCCGGTATCATAAATCGCTTGGTTCGAGTCTCCGAACCGCTGGCGAAGCTTGCAGGCTTCGGCAGGGAAGACCATGCTGAGCAAACTTGCTTGAAGTTCAGATGTATCTTGCGCTTCATCGAGCAGAACCACCGGAAACCGCCACCGCACCCAGTCGATAATCCTGGGATACTTGGTGAGTAGCCTTTCGGCCCAAGCGAACATGTCATCAAACCGCCAGATACCTGTGTCAACAACTTCGTGTTTGATTCGCGAGAGAATACGACCACTGCGCGTATCTAACCCGCAAGGGAGCTTTCCCGCTGCAGAGCCCAAATCGAGGTTCGGGCCTTCGTATCTGAGCGCGCGTATCGTCTTATCGGAGCTGGGAAGCTTTCGTTCGCGAACGCCGAGAAAATTCCTAGCAGTGGCAAATTCCGGGCGCGTGTTAAGAAGTAGCTCACAGCGATCTGCATGGGTTTCATCGTCGATAATCTGGACGTGATACCCCTCGGAGCGCAGTAACGGCAGGGCCAGATACTCGTTCACGAAGCTGTGGATGGTGCCCACAAAGTGGGGATAGTTGAGCATGCGCTGACCAATGCCGGTACCCGCAAGCTTCCGTTCAATCTCTTGCCGAGCGACGTTGGTGTGGGATATCACGCATATGCCACGCCGAGCGTACGACCACTTCCTCACGAGAATATAGAGCTTTGCTACGAGTAAAGTCGTTTTTCCGCTGCCGGGACAGGCTTGGACATCGAAACATTCGTTCGACTGAAGAATGCTGCGGCGCGATTCGTCAAAGGAAACGCCAAGGACGCGCTCCGCTTCCTCAATGTCTCCCTCCGTCACGTATGGGATCGATGTTACCGAACCTCCATTTACAGGCTCTACAAACTCAGACATCTTCTGGGGCGTCCTCTTGTGCAGACTGTTCTGAGGGCTCTGCCGGGGCATCAGTACCGGTCACGTATTCGATCGCCTCACGAATGTACTCGGGGATTAAATCTCTCGCGCTAGCATTTCCGTCGGACTCAAAAAGAGCCGCAAGATGCTGTGCGACTATGGCCTTGGATACATTACCCTTTGCGAGAGGCTCATAGACCTTACAGGCAAGGTACTCCTGAGACTCTGCCTCCTTTTCCCATTTTGTCCAAAACTCATCGGCCTCTTTGAAGATAGTATCTTTGTCCGAATCATCCGGGAGATTGCCGGCCGATTCCTTCTTCGCTAGTTGAATGGCTCTATTTAGCAGTTGCCCCAATCCTGCATAGGCTAAGTCGTATTCGAGTGTCCATCGATCCGAAACGAACGTGCTAACGTTCTCTCCGTCGTCGACGCAAAGCTGCCGTATATGGTTCTCGCGCGCAGTGTCATCGGTGAGATCGGACTCGAAGATCCGGCGGGGGCCCTCAAGGCCCAGAATCTCGCAGGCGCAATCGGGCAGGACGTCGCGATCTGTTAGGCAAGCTACTCGGATTGGGATAGACCCCCCTGCGGTATTACGTCTACGAAAAATACGGGCGTAGCGACGTAGGCCACGACTGCCCACGTTGACAATCGAAACGCCGTACTGAGTAAGATCCCGACCAAGCAGGCGGGCAATCGCTGGAAGAAGTAAACTTTCGGCATCACCTTCAACGATCAGGACACCGCGAGCGAAGAAAAGATTAGCTTTGGTGACGTCGAGGAACCGCTCCAGGAATTGGTAGTCGGTCTGTGATAGGAGAGTGTAATCTGGCCCTAACGGGAAGGCTTGTCCTTTCGAGACGAGGATCATGCTCGCCAGCTTCACCTTGGACGCGAGGTTCGGGCTGTGTGTTGTTACGATGACTTGGACTGGATGCCCTACAGAGTCCGTAGCCTGCTCTTGAAGGAACTCGATGAGTCTCAACTGGAGCTGGGGATGCAGGTGTGCCTCGGGCTCCTCGATTAGCAGGAGGGGCAAGGTATCGGGATCTTGACCCAGCAGCAGGAGCTCGCAGGCGATGAAGAGCAGATTGTTGTAGCCAAGTCCGTGCGGAAGTTGTCCATAAGCATCCTCAGTGGTCGAAAGGCGCAGCTCCAATTTCTCCAGGATTGATCGAAGTCTCTGCTCGATGGTTGCGGCTTCCGCAACCGAAACTCTGCCTCTCAGCCGCTCATCTCCAAGTGCAAGCTGGGAAAGATATGTATCATCCAGGCGCTGGCCGGCCTGTTTGATACCTTCATTCTCCTGAATCAAATAATCTGCAAGGCGGGAGACGTTGGCGATGCTCTTGGGAAATTCGGGGCGTCGTCCTTCCTTGACCGCCGCGACAAAGTCAGCGGGATTAAATATCTCGTCCTTGTGTTTGGCAATCTCCCTGGTGTACTGAAGGATCTGGGAGAGTCGGGAGTTGCGCCCGGCGTCAAGCTCCCGTTCGGCATCTCGAAGCGGCCGCAGGTAGGTGGCCTGCAATAGCTGCCGGACATGCCCTTCG
>QMNL01000367.1 GCA_003647755.1 Candidatus Coatesiibacteriota bacterium | reverse complement strand
TACATGTGGGTCGAAAAGGGCCTGCGGCTTGACCAAGACCGAATCCAGGAAGCAGCAGACCTCTTCGAAGAACACACCTATCCCACCAATCGGGAATTCTTTGGGTCAGAGTGGACGCCGGGTGTCGACGGCGATCCTCATCTTAGTATTCTCCACGCACGCGATTTGGGCCACACAGTAGCTGGGTACTTCTCAAGCGCCGACGAGTATGTAAGCGCCGCACGAGCGGACTCCAACGAAATGGAAATGTTCTATATCCACGTAGAACGCAGCACAGAGGTCGGCGATCCATTTTACAACGGTGTGCTTGCACATGAGTTTCAACATATGATCCACTGGTACAACGACCGCAACGAGACAACATGGCTCAACGAAGGCTGTTCAGAGCTGGCTATGGAGCTGAACGATCGCTCTTATCCCGGCGGACGAGGCATTTATGATGTTGGGGGGAGCGAGTATGCATATCTAGATGAGCCAGACACCCAGCTCAACACATGGCCTGAACTCGATGTGACCGGCGCTGCTGCACCTCACTATGGAGCTGCTTACCTCTTCATGAGCTACTTTCTTGATCGCTTCGGGGAGGATGCCACAAAGGCACTTGTCGCTCATAAAGAAAACGGCTTGAAAAGTGTGGACGCCACTTTGAAGAGCGGAATTGCGCCTGGAATGACCCATCTCGATCTGTTTGCTGATTGGGTTATCGCTAACCTGATTGATGATCTCTCGCTGGACAATGGCCAATACGGTTACCAGAGCCTTGATCTGGGCGGACCACGCATCGATGCAGAGTTTAGCAAGACGACCGATTACCCTCAGCAGCGCGAGGGCACAGTGAGTCAGTATGGCGTGGATTACGTGGAGATCGAAAGTCGCCAGCCCTTGACTTTGAGTTTTGTCGGTAGCGATCAGGTACGGCTGCTTGCGACAGAGGCCCATAGCGGCAAGTACATGTGGTGGTCCAACCGTGCTGATGAATCTGATTCCCGGCTGACTTACGTTCTTGATCTCAGCAAAGCAACACAAGCCGAGTTAGCGTTCTGGCCCTGGTATCACATCGAAGCAGACTGGGACTATGCCTATGTCGTGGTGGGCACGGCGGCCAATGGGAGGATACCAGTGGACCTGGGTGATCCCTCAATATCATGGCATATCCTGGATGACGCAACGCTGCAATGTACAACGGCCAACACGAACAACGGCAACCTGGGATGCGGGTTCACAGGTGAGAGTGACGGATGGAAGTACCTGAGTGCAGATTTGACACCTTTCGTAGGCCAGGAAATAGCGATTCGATTTGAGTACATAACTGATGCTGCTGTTAACCAACCGGGTTTGGCATTGGACGATATACAACTGACCGTCGACGGGGAAGTTGTCCTGTTCGATGATGTCGAAGCGGGAGAGGGCTTATGGAGACCTGAGGGCTTCGTTCGACACGCCAACGTTCTGGCTCAGCAGTGGATCGTCCAGGCTGTTCTCTTTTCCGGTGGCCGCCCACTGGAAGTGCAGCGCCTTCTCTTCAACAATGGATCCATTGGCCGATGGGTGCTGCCCTTTGACGCTACAACGAATCGAGCCGTCATAGTGATCTCAGCAGTGGCCCCTATCACGACGGAGCCAGCACAATACCGCTACATGCTCTCAAGCCATCCCTGAACCATTCATGACGCAACGAGCCTGCGTAGGGGTTTTTGACTCTGGCATTGGTGGCCTCTCGGTGTGGCGAGAGATAATCCGCCTGATGCCCTCTGTGTCGACTCTTTACCTGGCGGACCAGGCTCACTTACCCTACGGGACCCGCTCTCCAGAGGAGATTCAGAACCTCGCACTTGGCATCGCCCGTTTCCTATTGAGCGAGGGCGTATCCTTGATAGTCGTCGCGTGCAATACAGCTTCGGGAGCGGCCCTCAGCTCTCTCAGACAAGCCCTCCCCGACACGCCCTTCGTGGGCATGGAGCCGGCCATTAAGCCCGCAGTCGAGCGGACACAGACCGGGCATGTTGGGGTCCTGGCCACACCCACCACTTTCCGTGGAGAGCTTTTCCAGAGGCTGATGGCACGTTTTCGTCACCGTGTTGCAATCCACACGGCGACCTGCCCGGGATTGGTACAGCGAGTTGAGGACGGAGCACTCGACGGCACGGAAGCTCTACATCACGTTGAGGCATGTCTACGCCCACTCCTTACCTACCCTATCGATCAACTTGTCCTCGGCTGTACACATTATCCCTTTGCACGGACACTTATCCAAGAGGTTGTGGGGTCTGAGGTTGCCCTCATCGACCCTGCCCCAGCCGTCGCTCGGCAGACAAAGCGTCTTCTTCTTAATCATCACCACCCGATTCCCTCAGAGACAAAGCCTTCGCACCGCTTTATCACGACGGGCCAAAAGGCAAACCTGCGCGTGCCCTTGGAATCGCTTCTAGGTCTGCAAGTTACGGTTGAGAGAGCAACCTGGCGGGACGGCAAGCTTCAATTCGCGTAGCCTTTGTGTTTAGAGGCAAAAAGCGAGTAAGGCGATTGGGTTGCGAATGTCTATGACTACGCGAAGACCGGCCAATCCTTGACTCTCTTCCGAGCACACCTATACTTTGTAGTATGTCAAGGACGTTGAGCAAACTCACAGGCGCAATGCTGGGATTGCTGTCAATCACTGCCGCGATCTTGCTTTCAGCAAGCGTCCCTCACCTGAATCTCCGCCCTGGCGTGCCATTTTGGCAGATCTTGCAGTTTCTCATTGGCGAATTCCAGATGGGCATCGCAGGCCCCATTTCGAGCCCACCGCCTGGCGGGCAGCTCATGCTTGACCTCTATCGAATCATTTTCACCATTGCGCTGGTGTTCTTTCCTGTCGCTGTCATCCTCATCCTGCTG
>QMNL01000366.1 GCA_003647755.1 Candidatus Coatesiibacteriota bacterium | reverse complement strand
TCTCGAGAGAAAGATGGCCGCGGCGGCGGATGCTGCCGCAAGGTTGCTACCGAGCCGAGGCACCAGCGAGCCCCACAGGATGAGGAACAGCAGGAAATAGACCAGGCAGTCGGTCAGAAGGACGGCTCGATAGATGGGCATGAGCCCGCCCGAGGCCGATGCGATCATGGCCGCGAGGGTGTGAAAGCCAATCGAAAATGCGCCGAACTTCTCGATCGGCAGGTAGGGCTTGTAGGTTGTGGGGACGCCGCCAGCGTCATGGACCATTCTCGTGATGTACCCGTGCATGCTCATGTCGGCGCCGGGTGGGGCCAGTGTGAGGAAGAACGGCAGGAACGTTACCAATAGGGCTGCGGCGAGGAGTATGAGATGCGTGGGCCGTTTTGGCAAGAGTGATGGCAGGGCAGGGTTGCGCGCGATGAGCACAACCCAAACGCCTCCTGAGATGAGTGAGACAAGCCAGAAGAGGGTGGTCAGTCGCAGCCCTGCGCTTGAGGCGGCCCAAACGGAAACTATCCAGAACGAAAGCGAAGTGGCGACGGTTCTGGCGAGGCGCGAGATTGGGTCTTTGGACGCAATGCTGTGGGTTAAGGCTTGTAGCAGCATCCCGGGGAGCAAAAAGACCGCGATTGGGCGAAGATATGGGACCACGAAGAGAAGCCCAAAAAGGACCGCCCAGAGATAAGGCCGGGTGCTCCCACGCCTCAAGGATGGCGGCATAAACTTTAGGGCTTTTTGCCGCGCGAGCGCATTTGCTCCTCGCGCTGCTTCGCCTGATGCACAAACGCCTCGAGCCGGGTCTGTTCAGACGGGTCTTCGAGTCCGTCGTAGTTGATCGTAAGCGCCGGCACGGCGTGGAAGTCATCGTGCATTCGCTTCATGATGGCTGCCACTATCGTCCCGGGAAGGCACCCAAACGGCGTAACGTTTATGACGCCAGTTGCGCCTTTCTTGATGAACTCAATCATCTTCCCTATTGAGAGAATGCTCTCGCCCTGGAACGTGTAATCCAAATACGGCGCCGCAGCCTGGACTGTCTCTTGGATTGGCTCGTCCTCGTAGAGGCCCAGCGAGTCCCCTACGTCCCGACGGATAGTTCGCTCGCCGCGGCGCTGCAAGAGGTGCAGGGCGCGGAGCTTGATGAAATTCTTCCAGTTTCGCTCCGACGCTGCATCGAGGCCGTTGATGTAAGTGAGATAGTATAGCCATTCATTGAACGGTGGGAACCAGACCTCCGCGCCCAGGGCCTCGAGTCGCTTGATGAGATTCTGATTGCTGAACCTGTGCGACCTGACGTATATCTCGCCTACGACGCCGATCTTGGGCTTCACCACCGTGTTATCGCGCTCGATCTTGGCAAAAAGCCTCGAACATTTCGGGAGCAGCTTGAGGACGTCGCCCTCCTCCGTCGCGCGGGTTACCTCCTTGAGACAGTGCTGATAAACCTCGTCCGTGCGCCCGGGTTCCTTCTCGTAGGGCCGTATCCGCCGTGCGATCTTGTCAAGGTAATCGACCGCGACCATGCCCCTATATGCGTGCACGTAGAACATCAGCGGAACGTCCCAGAGCTTCTGGCGGAAGTTGTCAGCCCTGTCCTGATCGGGCGCAAGTATCTGAGCATCAGTGCAACCTGTCGCCTCGAGAACCATCCGCTGCGCCTGGTTGTACTCCCCAAACCTGCACGGGCCCGAGGTCGTCGGCATAAAGAAGAGCGCCTTGGATGGATCGAAGTCCTTGCTCTTGCACAACTTCACCATGTCTCCAGTCGTTACAATGCACGGGAAACACTCCCGCCCGTTAGTATACTGACGCCCAAGCTCGAGACTCTTCTCGTCCGCCTCGGGAATCACCTGGGCGTCCACGCCAAACCGCCTGAGCGCCGCACAGAATGGGTAAGCGTGATCGCACATGCTCGGAACGTAAAGGGTCCGGTCATTGATCCCGCGCGTGCTCTCCGAGGACCGCGCTTCAACCAGCCGCGGCTCGACCTTGGCGCTGTGTTTCTTCCCCTCGATGCTGTCCAGAAAGGCCTCGCACCTCGTGATGGCACCGACATCGGCGCTGTGCTCGTCGATCTCGATCAACAGGAAGGGCTTCTCGCCCATTATCTCCGCAAAGAACTTGGTGATGAACGAATCCGGGCCACACCCAAAATTGGTGACATAGAGGGCATAAAGACGCGGGTCCCTGGCGATCGTAACTCCCGCACCCAGTATCCTCTGGCCGTAACGCCAATACATGTTCCTGTGTTCTTTGAGCGTTGTCGCGGTGTCTGGATGAATCAGGTCGATTGGCACAGGAAGAACGTCCAAGTCCCTGAGCTTCCTCGGCAGGTTCAGGTTGACGAACGAATCATTTGTGTTGTAGGGACGCCCAACGATCACAACAGCCCTGCCGTGCTCCTCTATTAACTGTGTCGTCCTGTCGGCAAGCTCGACGCTGAGCTTTCTGAACTCATCCTGAGCTGCCACGGCAGCCTCGGCCGCTTTTCGGGCTCGCGATCGGCTGAAACCAAGGCCCTCGCGGGCGAATCGCGCAAGCGCCCTGACCGTTTCCTTATCGCCTCGCTGCAAGTAAAAGACTGGCCTCAGGATGCGCTCCTTAAGGCCCGCGATCGCAGCCTCCAACGTGTAGGGGATGGACTGGACAATTGGGCAATTGTAGTAGTTGACGAACCCTGGCGTCTCGATCGGCATGTTTATGACGCTGGGTAAGAAGACCTTGTCAACACCCTTCTGCAGGAGCTTAAGCACGTGCCCGTGCATGACCTTGGCCGGGAAACACATGTCCGCCTTCACCGCCTCGACCCCCTCGTGGATTATCTGCTTGTTGGTCTTCGAGGAGAGAACGACCCTGACGCCCAACGCCCCGAAAAAAGC
>QMNL01000365.1 GCA_003647755.1 Candidatus Coatesiibacteriota bacterium | reverse complement strand
CCCAGTAGCGTCGCGGCGCAGGCAAGCCGGTCATGCCGCGCGCGTTCGGGTCGGGCTCGCCGTACTTCTGCGGGTAAACCAGCGTGCAGAGCTCGATTATGTGGGCCACGGGGTTGAGATCGAGCGCGTAGGCCTCGCACCCCAGGCGCAGGGCCTCCAGCGGAATCGCCCCGCCGCCGGCGAACATATCCAGGACCTTGGGCCGCCCTGCCTGCCGCGCCGCGAGCCGCCCAGCGGCATACTCTCCTTTGAGCCATTTCCGACCGAAACCCGTTTTCAGCTCGCGTTCCCGCTTGGCGGCATCTTCACGGGAGTCAAACTCTTCGTAGTGAATCACCTGCAAAGGCATTCGAGTAGACGTCCATTCAACCTTACCTCGACGATGTTCTTCGAATCTACGTCGCACGTCGTCAGTGTGGCCGATGTAGAATGATTCGTCCGAACATTTGATTACATAGACGAAGAACTTCCCTGGGCGCGGCGCAGGCAGGGGAGCGCGTCCTTCCTCTATGTCTTCGACCGTTACCTTCTCGCCCGTTTCTCGGGTCAACCTCTCGGCATGTGCCTCGAGGATATGTCGTTGGGCCTCCTTGATGACGGAGGGATCGCCCGGATATTTACAGAGGCGCTCTACGAACTTTGCCGCGTTGGCCCGCATCAGGCTGTCCCGCTTTTCTTCGGGCCCGTTTTTGGGCCGGAACCGCTCCGCGGGCACCAGCGCACCGTAGACGGCGGCCCGACACGCCACAAGCGGCCGCCGCGCCCACCAGAGGTGAAGCGTGGAGATATGCCCCTTCCGGACAGATTTCTCCCGCGACGCCTCGGCGCTAATCGCCTTAATGGGCAGGTAGTCCTCGATGAGCCTGTGGTCATGCATATTAGCGGTCCCCACAAAGCGGTTGTTCAAGTTGACGCAACCTACTTTCGATTTGACGTCGTCCGGTCTGATGCAGCTTCGGCGTATAGTGAGCTGCGTAGTATATCGTGCCTCTGCAGTTTTGTTGCCACTGATAGGCACGGTCGTGATTGAGCACACGCTCTTGCACATTATGTGATTCGCCAACGTCCAGGCACGTCCAAGTCTCGCCGCTCTTACACCAAATCACATATACGCCAGCCCTGGCCTCCAGCTGAGTCGGTGACGTAAAAGCACCCGCGAAATGGTAACCATGTCGTTCAAAGCTCATCTGCAACCTCCTGTAATTGTGATTTGGTCAGACATCAAGCACGGTCTCCTCACTCACCGGCAAATCACGGCTAGCCTTCACCTTCAGCCATCCCAACATGCTCAACCCTCGGATGACCCTGGCCACTTGTTCTCGATCCAGGGCCGGGCGTCGCTTTTGCTTCCACTGCAACACTTCGGCCAGCACCTCTGATTCACTGGGCTTGTCGGTCTTTTTTTGAGAGGCCAACTCACGAGCGACAAAATACACCGTTGCGGCAAGCTCAGCTTGTTGGGTCCGCATGCGCATGAATAAGTCGGCGAGTGTTTCGATCACATCCTTCCATTCTGCGAGTTCCCGCTCGTAAGCCCGCCGCGCGTCTTGGAACGTCGGACCAGGCTTGACGGCGAACATGCGTCCTAGGCGTTCCTCGCGGAGCAGTCCGTTATTCACGAGCCGAGTAATCAACGCCTTCAACTCAGGCGCATATGGACCATAACTGCCCCGTCTGTATGAGAGCCCGGTAGGGATTCCCGCCTCCGTGGCGAAGTAGGCGATCTTCTGAAAAGAGGTTCGTCCCACAGGATAGTGGTAGGGTTCGCGCTCGATCTCATCGAGGATCTCCACAAGCGCAACCCAACCGGGCTTTACTCGGCTGTCTTGTCCTCCGTCTCTCTCGTCTTCCTCCATTGGCGTCTGTTCGAGAAAAGCCGGCTGCAGCTCTTTATGAGGTGTGCCATACGGCGCGTATAGTTCTACGGGGATGTCGAGTCGTTTAAGGTATCGATACAGCGTAGGTCCGACAACTTTCCACTCAAGCTGGCCATGCCCACACCCAAGGGGAGGGACCGCGAGTGACGTTATTCCCCACTCCTTGTAATACCGCGCCAGATACTGAAGTCCACGGACGATGTCCTCAAGTCTCGAAACCGAACGCCAATGATCCTTTGTGGGGAAATTCAGAATCCACGGTGGAACTAGTCTGCGGTACAAATAGGGGCGCCCAAGCTTGACCTCGCCTGCCTTGCAACGCCGCAGGTAGTCTTCGTACATTTCTGGAAACCGCTTCTTGAACTCAAGCGCGATTCCCTTGCCCATAACGCCCACGCAGTTGACCGTGTTAACGAGCGTCTGAGCCTGGGACTTGAACAGGTCGCCGATAAGAACCTTTATCATTGGAACGCTCCTATCTGAAAAACATGTGTCCATTGATGGTTATGCTCATATCCGGTACTAGCCGATTCAACTTGGTTCTGGCCTCTCGGCATGAGACATAGGCTCCCACGATGAATCGAGGATCGACCCTGTCCGGAACGAGCACCTCGGCGCACTTCGCCGATGTCTTCCGGTAGTACTGAATCAGATCGGCATCCGTCCAATCGTCGGCAAACGTAAGGGTCCGGTCCACAATTCTCAATCCAGAGGGCGCCGCAGCGAATCGGACATAGTCGCTCGACGCATTTCTATCCGTTACCACCACCCCCGGTAGACTCAACACATCCGTACTCACTTTGAGAACACACAGATCGAGATGTTGGTCTCGTCGCTTGAAAAGCATCGGATTCCTGGCGCATATATACAGATTTACGTACTCGTGGAGCTTTCGACCACCGGGTACAACTACTTTTGACCTCCGGGCCTGAATTTCCTTCATGGCGACTGATGTATGAGCAACCCTTGACACTTTCTTGTTTGAGAGGATGCCGAGGCGAAGTAT
>QMNL01000364.1 GCA_003647755.1 Candidatus Coatesiibacteriota bacterium | reverse complement strand
TACGGGGATGCAGGAAGAACGCTTCAGTTGAGCAGGCCCGGGCACGATTACGAAAACTCCTCTGGTGAAATGACTTGACACGGATCGGCAGGTTTGTATCATGCAAATGAAATTGTAACTTACACTGGTTTGAATTGGGAGGCTGTTATGAAGCTGTTACATCTTGCTTTTGCTGTGGCGCTCGTGTGCACGTTCGTTTGGCCATCGGTTACCCTGGGGCGAACGATAACTGTGCCCGACGATTTCCTGAGTATTCAGGATGCCGTTTACGATGCGAATACTGGCGACACGGTCTTTATCAGGGAGGGGCTCTACTACGAGACCTCGATCTCAATCAGCCCTATCGGCTCCAAACCCCCGGAGCGCAAGGCCATAACGATCGTGGGCGAGGGAATGGGGAAGACGATCATTGACGGGTCCAAGGGCAGCTTCGACGTTTTCGTAGTCAATGCTCCCTATACAATCATCCGGGACCTCACGGTTCGAAACAGCAAGGCCTCGGGCATCTGTTTTCGAGGGAAAGGAGATGTGTCAATCGTCGTCAATTGCGAGAGCGTAGGCAATCGGACGGGCATCCAGTGCCAGATCACGCGCTACGATCAGAACCTGGACACTGACATCTCAAAGGCGATCATAATTGATAACCGGATCGTTGATAACAGGTATTATGGACTGTACCTTGAAAACGGTTGTCAGGCGACTGTGATGCACAACTGGATCGAGGGCAACGGGTATGCCGGGGTTTATTGCCGGATGGACGCCGTTCTGACGCCTTGCGAACCGATTGTCCGCAACAACCACATAATCAACAACGCTTCTGGTTCAGAGGTGTATGGGGTTGTAGTTGCAGGCATGGCGCAGCCGACCATCCGCAACAACGTCATCGTAGGTTTTCCAACGGGCGCTTACTGGTATGAGGGCAATCACGTGGACTGGTTCAGGAACAACGTGATCATGGAATGTGGCGTTGGGGCAGAGTCGAAGGTGAGAAAGAGGATTGACTACTGTCTGTTCTATGACAATGAGAAGGACGTAAGTAACCTCCAGCTGGGCGCAAACGTGATAACCGGCGAGGACCCGCTATTTGTCGATCCCGAGAATGGCGACTATCATCTTGCGGCGGGTTCGCCCTGTATTGGGGCAGGCGATCCCGAAATGCCGGATGGGACGTCCGAGACGAATTACGATGGCAGCGATATTGACATGGGCGTCTATGGAGGCAAGGAGGTCGGCCCAGCTTGCAGAATCGTGGTGTCCAAACCGTCCAAGGACCGCCACGGCGTCAAGACCTATTACATAGCTGAGGATTACGAAGACCTCAACGGCAACGGAAGATGGGACCTTGGAGAGCCGTTCGAGGACGCCAACGATAGCGGCAAGTGGGACGAGGGAGAGACCTTCACCGACGAGAACCACAACGGCGTTTGGGACGAGGGAGAGCCGTATATCGACGTGAACTACAACGGGCGATACGACAATGGTGAGCCCTTCACTGACCTGAACGAAAACGGGCGTTGGGACGATCAGCGAGAGCCGTACACGGACAGCAACAGGAACGACAGGTACGACCGTGGGGACGAGTTCACCTACATCGGCCTTTACACCAATTTTGGCTACGAAGCGGGGGGTACAGACCTCTTCTTGGCTTTCTTGCTGGAGGACGGCAGCTATTACACCTACAACGCTGGTGGTGCCTGGGTCCCGGGTGCATACGGCCTTCTCAACCCAGCTCCTTTTGTTAATGACAACTATGCGTTCGCAATTCACACGTTGACGCTTCGCTTCTTCTATGGCTTCTCGCTAGTTGACCAGAACATCGGCCTCTTTGCAGTGATGGCGCCAGAAGGCCACGTTGTTGATCAACCCTGGGATGCCCTCGCAGGTGAGACGGTCAAGTTTACTGAGCCTCAATAGAGCTGGAGACTTATGACGGTCGGCGAGCGGCGAAATAGCCTCGTCTCGCTCGTCAACCAGAGATTGCTGGCGAGTTTCGGCAGGCCCGGGCGAAGGCCTTTGAGGTCTCCGCTGGATGAGCTTATCCTCACGATCCTCTCGCAGAACACGACTGACGTTAACTCTCTCGCAGCCTTCAAACGGCTCAAGAACAGGTTCCCAGAATGGCAAATGCTTCTGTCGGCAAGCTACAACGAGGTGCTCAGTATCATCAAGACCGCTGGACTCGGCCCCACAAAGACGAGGCGCATACTCGACCTGCTCCCCCAGATCAGGCAGAAAGACCCAGGCCTAACGATGGACTTCGTCTGCTCAATGTCGCTTGAAAAGGGCTATGAGTTTCTGACAAGCTTCAAGGGGGTCGGCGCCAAGACGGCCGCGTGCGTGCTGCTATTTGCATGTGGTAAGCCGGCCTTTCCAGTTGATACTCACGTTTTCAGGGTGGCGAGAAGGATCGGTCTGGACCACGCCTCACGCACGCGGGAGCAGATGCAGCACTTCCTCGAGCAGGTAGTCCCGGAAGGTGATAGGTACAACTTGCACATGAACCTCATCCGCCTGGGCAGGGAGGTCTGCCTCGCCCGTGCGCCCAGGTGTGGCAGCTGCCTCTTGCAGGATGTCTGCGAGCATCATTTGCATCAAGAAAGTTGAGAGGAGCTTCTCCATTCTATCTTGGAGTGGTTCATGGCACCGGTTTTGGTTTCATGACGCACCCCACCGGTCGCGCGTTGCTCTTTTGCAGCAAAGTCTTAGTGCATAACCCGCTGGGAATCCCCGCAAGGGGATTAACGTGAGAGGAGTTTTCGTAATCGTGCCCGGGCCTGCTCAATTGAAGGCGTCCTTCCTGCATCCCCGTAAGGGGATGAACGTGAGTAGCCGTAGGTGCAACCTACGGATCAACGCCAAAGAAGAAAAGGAAAACAGCCCTGAAAG
>QMNL01000363.1 GCA_003647755.1 Candidatus Coatesiibacteriota bacterium | reverse complement strand
TCAACTGCGAAGAATCTCATTCCTTCAACCCCTGTCACTAAACCCTTTGAGTTTGTTTTTACCCAGCTTGGAAACGGTGTTAAGAAGACTATGGCCCATGGCTTTAGCAGTGAATACAATAGTGCTTTGGCTCAGGCAAAGGAATTAAGAAAAGCTGGCTTTTCATGGTCTGATACGATTAAGCAGACAACAAAACTGGTCGGTGAGGAGACTGATGGAAAGAGATGGGTCCAGACACTTGATGCTTTCTCAAAAAAGGATTATAAGACCCAGGATGCAAGGATAAAAGCATATATAATGCAAATGAAAATAAATGGTGAGCTCAAGTGAAATCGAGTACAGTCATCTTCTTCCTGCTGATTGCTGCAGGGCTCTTTTACTTGTTCCATTCCGGTTATCTGACGATAGACGATATCCCTTTCATAGAAAAGATTATTGAAAAGCCAATAGCTGTGGATGAGGATCTTGGCAATTTCTTAAAAGAGAACAATTATAAGATACTCGACTTTTCAGACAGCTCTCCGATGCTCTTGAAGTTCAGCTCAGATTCTCTGTTGGACATGGACGCTCAGGTTTATTCAGTTGCTAAGAAGACATACGAAGTGTATAATAAACCTTTGATTGTTCAGGGGTATTTCCTGGACAATCCTATGTTATCTCTGTCAAGCTCAGACCTTTCAATCAAAGATAATTTTAATTTAGAGGACATGAGGACCGATGAGTTCAGGATTGAGAATGATTTAGGGATATTTGATGTCTTAATAGATTATATATCCCTGAAAGATAATGACTTAGAGCTGGAAGTTGAATATCTTGGTGATGAAGAGGACTTCTTTGATGATTTTGCTGCCATGAGTTTTGTTATAGTTCAGGATTCACCTCAAATAAAACAGATAAAGATAGACTATGTTAAACTAGATATGTGCTTAAGTATGAAAACCTCTTCAAGCAATGTCTTGAGTCTTTATAATGAAGAGATTTCTATGGATGATTTCTTAGGAAGTTTAGAATTAGAAAAATGCGAAGTTAAAAAACAAGCAAATACTGGTACAGATATTGTTTCAAAAGAGAATCCTTTAGAGGGCTGCCCTTCAAAAGAGGAAAGTTATTCTAAGTACGTGGAGAGCAATTCTACTTTAGCAGAGCTTATGTCCAGAGGGGAGGGAGATCTGCCTGAAGCGCAAGTGGCCTATAAGAACATGAAATTTTATAGGGATTGCTATGAGATGAGTTAATCTCTCTTTTGTGAGAGAATAGATTGCAACCCTTCTTTAAGAAAAAATCTGGGCTAATACTCTTATGATTCTTTATTATTTCCTTTAGCTCTTAATTCTTTATGGGCTTCACACTCGTTACGCTAATTTTTTTACTTTGGGTTTTTCCTCTGATTCGCTACGAAACATTGCATTAAGATTCAATGCCTCTCACGAGGGTCTAATAGTGTTTACGAATCTTAAACCCAATAATTACGAGGTGAGCATAGAGTGGTGAAAATGTCTAATAGTGTTTACGAATCTTAAACCCAATAATTAGGAGGTGGACAATTTTAAATTAAGTTGTCTTCTTTATGTTTTTCTGATATCGTTCTAACTAATTGATCAACTTCCTTGTAAGTTTCAGCAGTAGGAAGACCTTTGCATCCAACAGCACCTACAACCTCAACTTTTAGATTAGGTATAGCATTAGTAACAGCTGCTAATGTAGACTCATTACTCCATCCATAAGAATTCAAAACTGCTGCATATCTTGCTTTTGGAACCACAACATTAGCAACATTTAATGCATACATTACATTTGGGTGCGGGCTTGATCTTACTGTTGGTACACCAACCACAATTGTTGCTGCATCAACTAATGCAATAGCAAGTTTCCCAATATCTGTGACTGCTAAATCAAACTGATACACAGTAATTCCTTCATTTGCCAATCCTTGTACCAATCTATTAACTAACCTCTTTGTACTCCCATGCATAGAAATATATGGGACCACAACAACATTTTTAGGCTGATCGCTAACCCATTCCTTATAAGCTTCCAAGATAAATTCAGGTTTATTATATGCTGGTCCATGACTCGGAGCTATTAATCCAATATCGTACTCAGCCAGTCTAGCAAGATGTTTTTGAATCATTTTTCTAAATGGCATCATAATCTCTGCATAATATCTTTTTGCAGCTTCATAAACTCGCCCTTCATCAGTCACAAATGTATCAGTAGTAGCAATATGGGACCCAAAAAAGTCGCAGCTAAACAACATCCTATCTTCCCGTAAATATGTAACCATTGTTTCTGGCCAGTGAACCCAAGGCATATGCATAAACTCTAGTGTTTTATCCCCTAATGAAATTGATTCTCCATCCTTTACTGTCTGGAATCTATCCTCAGGTATATGCAAATGAGCCATAAGCAATGATCTTCCTATAGCTGTAGTGATAACTTTAGAATCAGGATATTTTTCTAATACCTTTGGGATTGTACCTGAATGGTCTTGTTCAGCATGATTGGCTATGATGAAATCTATCTTTTTGATATCCTGCAAATGATGAAGAAGCAGGTCAGAGAATTCAGGATCCACTGAATCAACCATCACTGTTTTTTCAGAACCTTTAATTATATAAGAGTTATAACTTGTGCCATCTGGTAAGGGAATTAGTGAATCAAATAATCTTCTATCCCAGTCTAAGCATGCAATCATATACACATTATCTGCAATTTTTTTTAACTTCATTTCAAAACCCCCAGCATCTTTAGTTATATTTACTGAATATGTGCTTATTTAATAAAATTGCTTATTTTAAAATCATTAGTCTGAAATACAATAATTTCTTTAGTTATTAAATTTGTGTCTTCGTTTCTTGGGTTCAAAGGTTTACCTTGTTCGTTAGGCAGGACG
>QMNL01000362.1 GCA_003647755.1 Candidatus Coatesiibacteriota bacterium | reverse complement strand
TATCTCCATATATTGCCACCAAGTAAAAACTCCTACTAGAATTGCAAGAATAAGAATAACACCCAGTGCCCACGCAGTAGATATTTTTTTATTAAGCATATTTATTTCTTTATATCAAATAAGACCTTTTCACTTTAGGAAGACAAGACTCCTGTTTTTTTATTTTACCACATTAAGGAGTGGGATAAATATCATAGGTATTATTTTCAAAAGTTAGATTATTCAAAATAGGATTTGAATTTCCTGCGAGTCGAATACCACAGGATGGTTTGTGAGTATATCCGTAGATTTGATTATGATTTCTAAAAACAGAATTCTCAATTACAGAGTCAGAATCGCTTAACCAAACTCCTGCCACTAAATTGTTATCAAATACAGAATTTCTAATCGTGGCTGTTGCATTATCTATCCACACCGCTCCTTTATAAAATACAGGAGTTAAAGGAAGATAATAATACCATCCTCCACATCTAACTTCTACATTATCAAAAATCGAACCAGGACTTTTAATATAGATATAACGCCAACTCCCGGCTCTACAATCGCCGGTAGGACCAAAAATAATTGGTTCTTCAGATGTTCCTAAAGCAAAGAGAGTGCCTTTTATGTCTATACTAGGACGACAGACTACATCAGATACAAATTCTATATGCACGCCCGGTTCAATTAAAATAGTAGCGCCTTGAGAAATATAGAATGTTCCCCTAAATGTATAAGGGCTTCCTTCTTTGGTCAGAATAGTATCATGAGTAAGAGGCTCATTAGTATAATGGAAGAAATCGCCGGGGGAATAATTGTAGCGACTATTTTGTCTTTTTGGAGTGCCTTGCACAACATTTCCGTCAGAATCGTGACCGAATATATTGAACCCATCGTTCGTCATCCAATTAGAAGGGTTGTCTCCTGATAATTGAGGATTTATTCGCTCCATAGACATCCGAGTCCATTTTTCCTTTATTTTCGTATTTCTCCCGCCAAACCACCCAGAAGAACAATCAACAGAGTCAACTAAACTCCCCGAAGAATCCCGTAATTCCAACTTCTCCCCATCATTTGATAGAGCCCCTGTGTATATCTGATCTGCCCCTATGTCGCTAATTGTTTGGTCGTCACTCCTCTCAAGTAAAAAGTATCCATTGGCCGGAATTATGCCCGAAAGTGTTGTGGAAGGCGCGCCATCTTGGGCAAAAAGCTTCCATCCTTCAAGATTTATTTCTGTGTCCGTATTATTGAAAAGTTCAATCCATTCATCATTGGCATCGCTTTTTGTCCCCATCCAGGCAATTTCGTTTATAACAACAGATAAAGAAGGAACTGGCCTTGGATTAACATTCAAATTTATCGAAACAGATGAAGTTGTAAATCCATCGCACACAAAAAGAGTGGCTTGATACACTCCTGATGTAAACCCAGATGATTGAGGTGAAATTTCTATTGTAGAAGAACCATCTATGGGTATTGTTCCGCTAGCCGAACTTAAAATAATCCAGTCAGTAGAAGCAGAACTTGTTGAATATTCAACAAAAGCTTCCCATATTGTAGAAGTGGAAGACAAGTTTCTCAAAACAAGGCTCTGTGATACAGGGCTTTGACCTTCATCTGTTTCGAATTCTAAAATAGAAGGCTCTACTTCCAGCGCGGGAGAGAAAATTTCTATTGTAGCAGTAGCAGGAGAACTTGTAGAATAGTCGTTGTCTACTACCTCAAGTTTCGCTCCAAAAACACCCGAAGTAGCATACGAATGGACAATGGTAGAAGTTTGAGTAGTGGTAGAATATCCATCTCCGAAATTCCAAATAAAAGAAGTTATTTCTCCGTCTGTATCAGTAGAAGATGCAGCATTAAAAAATATCTCCTCGCCTATTAACGCTCTTGATGAAGAAATATCAAATCGAGCAATAGGTAAATTATTTTCAGCACAAGGAATATTCTGTTTCTTTGGTGTTGGATTTTGAATTTCAAAATCCTGACTGTTGTCATTTGTATCTTGATATTCTTGATTTTTTTCACTCCATTTTCGAGCTAAGTTTTGGTTCTGTCCTGGATTTTGTGAAAAAGGGCCACCTTCCACAAAAGGATCAGTGCTACTCCCCCAAGCAAGAGCATCAAGAATGTTCTTGTCTTTATCAAGTAAGACAATACTGTTATCTTCTGCTAATGTCTGAGAAGAAGTTGCGTCGGCATCAATTCCACTTGAGGAAGCATAGTCAGAGTTTGTCCAAAGAAAGTATTCTTGCGCAGGAATAACACTTGCTTGTGGAAAAACTCTGATTGAGTATTCTTTGCCAGAGGAAGTTTTTTTCTTTAATTGAAAACCAGAAATATCCACAGAATTAGTAGAAGGATTATAGAGTTCTACAAAATCGTCAGAAGATTTATTTCCCTCAATTTGGACTTCGGTAATAATAACCCTTGACGAACTTACTGATACCGAAGGCCCTGCTTCCTCCTGTGAAGAACCGCTACTTCCTCCTGTAAAGGAAAAGGGGCTAACACTGTTTTGACGCTTTGGTGTACCAAATATTTCATTAAAAGCAGGTCCGTAATAAGTATGCCATCCATGGCTATTTTCGTTTCTTTCCATTGAACGTTTCTCTTTCTTGTTCCCCGCCGGCCAAGCAGAATGGATTATGATTCTGTCTTCCAAGCCACATTTTTTATTAAAAAGATATAATTCTTCATTAGAATCATTTATTGCTCCAGTATAGACAAGATCGGCTCCAACATTAGGAACTGAATTATCGTCTGTCCTCTCAAGAAGATAAAATGATTTTGGTAATAATACGGTGCCAGAAGCAAAAATTACTCTAATTTGTTGCTCTTTATCAAAAATCTGCCATCCTGAGATATCCACAGAGAAATTAGAGATATTCTTTAATTCCATCCACTCGTCATTAGAAG
>QMNL01000361.1 GCA_003647755.1 Candidatus Coatesiibacteriota bacterium | reverse complement strand
TTCTCAACATTCAGAATGTCGTTCTCTCGAACAATGTACTGTTTGCCGCCTGTCTCAATTACTGCATACAATAGTGAAACTCCTTAATGAAACGGATCACATCCCAATGTCATAAAGAATATAGGGCTGCCACACTACCCATGTCAAGTCCACGCCGCACAAATTGCTCAGAAATTCAGGAGCAACCCCGATCAATCTGCCACACTTTGCCACATCACGATATAGTCCCTCCCTCCGTCCCTCTCAGACCCCGTTGCTCCCGAGGGACTTGACTACTTCAGCTGGTTTAGTAATGATGGGAACAGATGAGATTACAGAGCGGTTAGTGCCGGCCCAATGTTTCAGAGGTATTTGTAGAGAATAATGTTTGAACAGCTTTGCATTCCAGAGTTTTGGTTTCTATCGAAAGTGGACAGCTAGGAGTTTTTTCGATGAAGAACAGAATCCTGGCGCAGCTGGAGCTCAATCTTGCGAAGATGGAACAAGGTCTCGCCACTATTCAGCGGCATGCTGAGATGGGCGACCCAATCGCTCAGAAGTTGATGGAGCCACTGGGCAAGGAGATCGCACGGCTCAAGGAGAGCTGTCGCGTTCAGCTTCAGCAGGTGATCAACAGTAGCGATGATCCCGAACTTATTGACATGGCGACCGAGGCGCTGTGGCAGTTCATGGCACATGACAGCCAATCAGCAGAGATGGAGCACTGAGCCAGAGACGGACGATTCGCGAGGAGAACGGAACGCACATGCTGGTGTGGCCTCGTGCCCCTCGCGGACCGTCGTTCAATGACCTGGTCGTGGTCCCTTGAGGTCCGAATCTGACCGGGATCGAGGTCTGCCTCTCCCCATATTCCCACGTTCTTGTCTCATGAAAAGCCTCGTATTCCTGCAATTGACGCCAAGGGGCAGCGCCTGATACTCTCTTTGTCGTCAACACACGAAGAATGCTTGCGGAAGGGACTTAAATGGAAGATCTGGAACTCAACTTTGAAGGCGGGCAGCCAGGCCGCAAGGTTTACAGGGTCTCCGAGATCGTTTCGGAGATCAAATCGCTGCTGCAGAAACGTTTCTTCGACGTTTGGGTCGAGGGCGAGGTAACCGACTTCAAGCGCTCAAGCGCGGGGCATTTCTACATGCGGCTGAAGGATGAGAAAGCGCAGATCAGCGCCGTCATGTTCCGCAACAAGGCCATCTTCCTGCGTTTCAAGCCAGAGAACGGGCTCTCCGTCATTGCCAGAGGGTCTGTAAGCTGCTACCCGCCCTCCAGCACATACCAGATCATCCTCGATTACCTCGAACCAAAAGGTGTCGGGGCCCTTCAACTAGCATTTGAGCAGCTCAAGGCGAAGCTCAGCGCTGAGGGCCTCTTCGCTCCGGAGCGCAAGAAGCCTATTCCAAAGATGCCCAAAACGATCGGCGTGATTACCTCACCAACCGGCGCGGCAATCCGCGACATTCTCAACGTCACGAGGCGCCGCTTCTGTTCGGCGCATATCATTCTCTATCCGGTTCTCGTGCAGGGAGAGAGAGCGCCGAAGGAGATTGCCCACGCAATACGCGAGATGAACCGGCTCGAGGCGTGCGACGTTCTGATCGTTGGCCGCGGCGGCGGGGCGGCGATTGACCTGTGGGCGTTCAACGACGAGCAGGTGGCTCGGGCGATTGCAGATTCGCAGATACCGATCATTTCGGCTGTCGGCCACGAGATTGACTTCACGATTGCCGATTTTGTGGCAGACCTTCGCGCTCCCACGCCATCCGCGGCCGCGGAGCTCGTCGTTCAAAACAGGGCGGAACTGCTGGCAAGAGTCAACAGCCTTCGCAGCCGTGTGCTGAGGATGATGCTGGACAGGCTGGCATTCTTGGGGCAAAGGCACAAGACGCTTTCCACGGCGCTCCGGGTAAATACACCCGAGCGTCCGATCGAGCTGTTCATGCAGCGAGTGGACGACATCAACGCCAGGTTGCGGAGGGGGATACAGACCTACCTCAGCCGCAGGAGACAACAGGTCTCGAATCTCGCGTTGCGGCACCGCGCGCTTGTGCCAACCGAGAAGATCGCCGCGGCGCACTCCGTTGTTCAGGGCTATAAGAGCAGGATGGCGCGAGCCATGCGCAACAGGTTTGAGCTCGCCAGCACGCACTATCAGGCGCTTCACGATCACCTGATGTCGCTCAAGCCGCAGAATGTCCTTAGACGAGGCTACGCGATATGCCAGGATGCGGCCTCTGGAAAACCGTTATCCCGGGCACGCGACGTGCGGCTCGGCGCACCGATTATCGTTACGCTTTCCGACGGGAGCCTCGGCTGTGAGGTGAACGACATATCCATCTCGCGGAACAGCTCGAATAATGGCATCTGAGGACCGCTCTGAGCGCGACCAAAAGGTCTCAATCGACCCTCGCAGCCTTCTCGCAACCTCGCTGGGCAAGCTCAAGCTCGCAAGCCCGATCATCATCGCATCAGGCACGTTCGGCTACGGCGACGAGTACCTGCGCGTTCAGGGGTTCCGGCTCGACATGGTCGGCGCAATAGTCCTGAAGGGCGTTACAGTAAAGCCCAGGGCCGGCAATCCCGCGCCCCGCATCCTCGAGACGCCAGCGGGAATGCTCAACTCCATCGGCCTAGAGAACATCGGGGTCGAGGCGCTGATCGAGGAGAAGCTGCCGGCGCTTCAGGGCATCGTTCCGCACGTCATAGTCAACGTCGGCGGAGATACGCCAGAGGACGTAATCGATGCCGCGAAGGCTCTCTCCTACCGTCAGGAACTCTTCTCCGCCATCGAGATAAATGTCTCATGCCCAAACCTAGACGGCAGGCCGATCGGGGAGGATGCGGACACAACCGCCAGGGTCGTGACCTCCATAAGGAAGATGTATCGAAGGCCAATCATCGTGAAACT
>QMNL01000360.1 GCA_003647755.1 Candidatus Coatesiibacteriota bacterium | reverse complement strand
GGCCTGATGCCACTTTCATTTGCAGTGGCTTGACACCGCGCTCCAATAGACGGCTTCATCTCTTTCCAAAAGGCGATTGCTGCGGCGATGATCGACATAGGATCGATGTCGCGTCAAGCCGCGACGAGACAAAGCGGCGTCAAGCCGCCGCACTCCAAAGGGCTACAACCATCTGCGTCAACCTGATTATGGTGGTTGGGGACCGCCCTTGAAAAGATGGCTGTTTATGTTACTGTCGTGCGGTTTTCTATTGGTCAATTGAGGATACACCAGGTTGACACTTAAGGAGGTCGAGAAGTTGGGCGGAAAGGCCAGTGTCATGTTCTCAGGTGGTGTCGATTCGACGCTCGTGGCCTGCCTATTGCTCGACAAGTTCGACGCCGTTCATCTCATAACGTTCGACTACGGGGCGGACCTCTTTCTGAGGAATGCTCGAAAATCGGCACGGCGCTTAATCGATCTCTTCGGGCCGGAGCGAGTGAGGCACGATTTTGTGAACATCCGCAAGTGGTGGCTGGCATCCCAGGTGAGAAATGCGAGGCAGTTCAACCTCGTCTGTATGAGCTGTAAGCTCATCATGCACACCCGGTCTATCTGCTATTGCCTCGAGAACGACATCTTTGCCCACTCGGACGGCTCGATTCGGGAACAGGGACAGCACCCGGAACAGATGGAGGGCACCTTGAAAATCCTGCACGACTACTATAACGATTACTACATCGACTTCACCAGCCCCGCCTACGAGTTCTCGACCGAGGCGGAGGATTCGAGGCTCGCGGAACTCGGCATCGATTTCGGCGCCCGCGTCCGTGTGCCCGGAGCGAAAGGCTCCCACATCCACAAGCAGCCATTCTGCCTCTTTGCGTTCTTCGATGTGCTGTTTTCGGACAATCCGTTCTATCCACACAGTCAAGAGGATGTGCTTGAGCACCTGAGGAAGAACTTGCCCTGGGCAAAGAATCTCATCGACTCGTATTTCGAGGATAAGGGACTAGACCTATCCAAAATACTCTCCAAGAGGAGGGAGTGGCTCGGCCCTGAGGCGCACAATGAAGCCTAAGAAGCCGTCGATCCTGAGATTCATCTGGATGAGCATTCTCTTCGGGTGCGCAGGCTTTTGTGCCCTTACCTTTCTCGTCATAAGGGACCCAAGGTGGTTTAGGCTCTACTGGCGGGTGATGCGGTTTTTCGGGAGCCTTCCCTCGTCGCTTATTGAGATGAAACGCAAGAGAGCATAGGGCAAGCAGTGAAAGGAGATACTTATGGCGTATGATGTCAACGAGGTGCGAAAGCAGTTCCCTGCAATTGGGCAGAGCTTCAATGGCAGGCCTCTCGTCTATCTCGATAGCGCCTGTACCACGGTCATTTGCCAGGCGGCCATCGACGAGCAGCTGCGATACTACACGCAGTTTCCCGGATGCGTTGGCCGCGCAGACCATAGGTTCGGGCAGCTTGCTACCGAGGCTTGGGAGCAGTCTCGGGAGAAGATCGCAAGCTTCTTGAACGCCCGCTCCGCAAGGGAGATCGTCATCACGAAAAACACCACGGAGGCGATCAACCTCATCGCAGATGCGTTTCCATTTGAGGAGGGCGACGCGGTGCTGATATCCGACTTCGAGCACAACTCAAACACGCTGCCCTGGCGCCGGTTGAACGCCAGGCGAGGCGTGAGGCTCGTAACCGTCCGGATCAACGAGGATACGACATTCAACCTCGAACGATTTTACACTGCGCTGGAGAAAGAGAGGCCGAGGCTGGTCAGCACGCTGCACAGGTCTAATCTCACCGGGGTTGAGTTTCCGGTCAAGGAGATCATTGCAGCGGCACACAATGCTGGCGCGCTCGTGATGATTGACGCTGCCCAAAGCCCCCTCACGATGAAGATTGACACACAAGATTGGGACTGTGATTTTCTGGCATTCTCCTCGCACAAGGCGCTCGGCCCGTCGGGTGTCGGCATTCTTTATGGCAAATTGCCCCTGCTGGAGCAGCTCGAGAGATTTTTGGTTGGCGGCGGGACGGTTACGCAGGAGTGGAAGGACGGCGCACCTGTCTTCCTCGGAGTTCCCGAGCAGCTGGAAGCGGGGCTTCAGAACGCACCGGGCGTTATGGGCCTTGCCGCCGCGCTGGGGCAGATAGAATCGATCGGACAGGACAATATAGCCCGGCACGTGGCCTCGTTGAATAATTTCACGACCCGTCGGCTGCTGGGCATCCCTGGGCTCTCTATTCTGGGTCCGGATGATTCTGAAAAACGCGGCATGGTCATCTCGTTCCGTGTCTCCGGAATGTCGGCAAAAAGCGTTGGGAGCCGGCTCAACGAGGAGGCAAACGTAATGGTTCGGGCAGGCAAGCACTGCGTAGGCCTATATTTCAGTACTTGGGGTGGAGACGACGTGGTGCGGGCGTCATTCGGCCCATACACCACGCACGACGAATGCGAGGCGCTCTGCGAGGCGATGGAGCGAATCGCCAAGTAAGGTCAGCATCCAACGGCTCAATGCATCAGCCAACACTTGGGAGAGTCAATGCGTTCAGGACCCCGCGACAAGACAATGCGCGCAGGGTGTGCAGCGGGAAACCTTGAGTAGAGCAGGGGGGTCGTGTCTCATAAGTCATTACACATCAGGCCAACTTCCAGCCTCGTTCGGAAGGTGCTCTTCGACACGTTAGCCCCCGAAGTCCCGGGCGCATCGTTTCTCGACCTGTTCGCCGGAACTGGCTCAGTCGGGCTCGAGGCGCTTCGCAGGGGCGCCTCGTCTGCGACGTTTGTGGAGAGCGACCGGGCAGTCCTGAGGGTGCTTCGCTCGAACATCGACCTGGCGGGGGCCGATGCGTCGTGCAGGGTATTCCCCATGGATGCCATCGCATTCACCAAGCGCAGAGGGGACCTGTCCGAGTTCG
>QMNL01000359.1 GCA_003647755.1 Candidatus Coatesiibacteriota bacterium | reverse complement strand
TTTAGATTTAATAACCTTAAGGAGATAAATCATGCCGTTAAGTAATGCTTATAAGTTGTCACTGATGAAGAGTGAAGTTGATTTTGCTAATGATGTTTTTAAGATTGTTCTGATGAATAATGCTTATGTGTTTGATCAGGATGCTCATGCAGGGTTGAGTGATATTAGTGCTAGTGTTCTTGCTGATGGAAATGGTTATGTTACTGGGACTCTTGTTCTTGTAGGGGTTACTCAAGATGATGTTAATGATAGGGGAGAAGCAGAATTCGATGACTTCGAGTGGACTGCTAGTGGTGGTAGTATTGGGCCGGCTAACGGAGCCATCATCTATGATGATACTCATACGAGTGATCGGATCATTGGCTATATTGATTTTGGTTCTGCTCAGACTGCAACAGATGGTGGGACTTTTAAGATCGCGAATGTTAAGGTGAGGACTACCTAAGATGATTAATGAGGTGGTACATAACGGTCGGGATAATGCCATCTGGGTAGGGGTGAGGGTAGCTAGGGAGCTTATTGATCTTACTGAGGTTACGAAGATGGAACTGCTCATGAATGATCAGGTTTATTCTTCTGAGGTCTTTGGTAGTGGTGAGGCGCAAGTTTTTGATTGGACTCAGACTCAAGGAACTGGAGTGCTGATTCTTCGATTAGGTAACTTGAGTATCCCTGTTGGTTTTTATAATGCTAAGCTCGTTATCTATTCCGTGGATAATCCTAATGGGGTGATCTGGGATACTATGAGGATACGTTTCAAATGATAGAATTGAATGGTCTTGAGGATACTCTTGCTAGCTGTGCAATTTCTACGGAGTTGTTTAGTGGGACGCTGATGGAAGAACGTTTCAATCGGCCCTTCTCTACTCTTCATAAGGAGTTGTTTCAGTTACTTGATGATGATAGTAAACAACGAGTGGCTATTGCCGCTCCTAGGGGATTCGGTAAAACTACTCTAAGTACTATCTCATATCCAGCCAAGAACATTCTTTATCAGCAGAGAAAATTTATTCTCCCTGTTAGCGCGACTGCTACTAGTGCAGAGACTCAAGGAGAAAATCTTAAACGGGAACTTCTTCAGAATAACGAAATAGCTAAAATCTTCGGGCCGATGAAAAGTGATACGTTTTCTAAGAGTCAGTGGATAACTCAAAATGGTGTGATGGTCATGCCTCGTGGAGCGGGTCAGCAGGTTCGTGGGCTTCTCTATAATGCTGATCGTCCTGACCTAATCATTGTTGATGATCTTGAGACTAGTGAAGGAGTTCAATCAGAAGAACAGCGCGCTAAGCTGTATGATTGGTTTTTCTCTGATCTTTGTAACTGTGTTGATCGAACTAGTAAGAATTGGAAAATTGTAGTAATTGGGACAGTGCTTCACGAAGATGCACTTCTCGTTAATCTTCTGGATGATCCTGAATGGGCTAGTATCAGGTTGGAGATATGTAACGATGAGCTTGAAAGTAACTGGCCGGATTTTATCTCTACTGAAGAAGTCAAGGCAATGCATACCGGCTTCAAGAGGAGAGGTCAGCTTGATGTGTTCTATCGTGAATATCGTAATATTCCGATTTCGACAGAAGATGCGACGTTTAGGCCAGAGTATTTTAAGGAACATGTAGAAGCTGACCTTAAGGAGAATGAACTTCTTAGTGTAGTTATTGTTGATCCTGCTAAGACGGTTAAACTGCATAGTGCTGATAGCGCCATCGTTGGTTGGGGAGTTGATCGGAAGAGTCAAGCCATGCACGTAAGAGATGTGGTTAGTGAGAAACTTTATCCAGATGAACTTTACAATGAGATGTTTGGAATGGTTCAGCGGCTTAAGGCTAGAATCCTTGCCGTTGAGGTAACCAGTCTTAATGAGTTTATTGTTCAGCCTATTAAGAATGAAATGTCTAAGCGCGGGATATTATGTATTTTTATGGAACTTAATGCACGAGATAAGAAAGAGAATCGAATAGCCCAGCTTGTTCCTTATTATCGTCAAGGCTACATCACACATAATCCTGCTTGTTGTCAGAAATTAGAAAGTCAACTAATGGCCTTTCCCCGAAGTAAACTTTGGGATGTGATGGATGCAGCTGCTTATATTATTGAGGTGATGGAGAAAGAGATGACTTATTTTGATCCTCCTGAATTAGATGAGGATGATATTGAGGCAGAATTTGATGAGCTTGATAATGAGCAGGCATTGAGTTATTATAGAGTTTAACCCCTTCGCTGTGTTGATTAATTCAACAAAGAGGATATTATGAGTAGTGAAAGAAAACGATACGATTTGTTGATTTATAAGAATCGTAGTTTTAAGATGAATGTGTTCTTTAAGGATGCGTCAGGGGCAGCTACTGACTTGGCCGGTTGGTCAGGATTTTCTCAATGTAGAGAAACAGCGAAAGCTACAAGTGAGTTGATCTTTGCTTTTGACGTAGTTATTGCTGATGCTTCTGCTGGTAAGGTTAGCGTAATGGTTACTGGAAATCAGACAGGGGTTGAGCAGAGTAAAGGTTCTTGGGATCTTATGATGGTTGCTCCTGATGGTTATGATGATACTTATGTTCTTGGGCAGGTAATTCTCGCAGACGTTCCTACGGTTAGAGTCTAATGAGTGATGTTTCTGTAGTCATTGAAGATGGTGGGAGTATAGTCATAGAAGAGACTGATTATGATATGTCTCGGCTTGCTCCAACTATTGAACTCGAAATAGAGTCTTCTGAATCTCCTAATGATGTAACTGCTGAACATGCTATTCAAGATGTTTGTGTGGTTGTTTCGGAGATTGAGCTTAAGATCTATGGATGGAGTTTGAGTGATTGGTGGAATAAGAATTTTGCTGATCTTCATCTACAGATTACTGTAATTAGCGGAGAGTTTGATGCGCTTAGCCAAATTACTTTAGAACTAAAGGC
>QMNL01000358.1 GCA_003647755.1 Candidatus Coatesiibacteriota bacterium | reverse complement strand
TAGACAGCTTCATCTCTCTCCGAAAGGCGATTGCTGCTGCGATGATTGACATAGGATCGATGTCGCGTCAAGCCGCGACGAGAAAAAGCGGCGCAAACCACCACACTCCAAAGGGCTAGAACCAGCTGCGTCAATCTGATTATTGGCGGAAACGAATTCCCTTGCATTACCTCTCAAAATGTGTATCCTATATAGTGGCGAAACAGAGAGGGCATACTTTATACTGTGTGGTCGCAATTTGCGACCACCCCAAACCATCTATCACAGTCTGTCCGCATAATTGTGAAGAGGACCGGACGTAGAATTCAATGCGTCAACCATAGAATAGCCGTCGATCTGAGATGTAACATCGACCACGAATCGCCCATCTGACCAATCAGACCGGGCCCATCACAGGAAGCGCCCGATCCCCGACGAACGCGATCGACATGATGGATCAGCATAATAAAAGGCGGAGTCGAGCAGCGCCCCACGGTAAAAGGAATGGATTCGCCACAACAAACAAGGGCGGTTCATGAGCCGCCCCTACGATTATTCCGGTGGTGCGTAACGCTCGGGCTTTTTGCGGTCCTTGGGCGGCTCAAGCAGCCCCGCCTCCTTCAGCTTGGGGTCAACTCGCTTATGCAGCTCGTGCTCGTGGCGCTTGAACCTACAATCGAACTCCGAGGGCTGGTGCAGGCTGCCGGTGGCCTCCCAGTTGAGCGCGGGGCAGCCGCCGGCGCACATCCACGACAGGTCGCACACCTCGCACTTGGGGCGCCTCGGATGCCAGATCATCGCGACGTTCGCCCGCTCCTCGACATCCGTTATACCGTCCCAAACGTTGCCGAGGTAAGAGACGCCCTCGCCACGACATGCGGATAGCATCTTGGAGCACGGATAAATGTCCCCGTTGTATGAAACGCAGACCGAATCCCGCCCCGCCTGGCAGCCCCAGAGGCCCGTCAGATTCGGCCGGCCATCAAGCGGCTCCTCGAACTCTGTGATCCGTATTTGACCGCCGTTGCGCCTCGTCTCGATGTAGAAATCGGCTATCTGCTCCCATTGCTCCGTGTACTCGTCAACGAGCGACTGCGGCCAATCCGCCCCGTCCGCGGCCCCAATTATGAACTGGTTGATGCCAATGGAATGCAGGTGCCTCACGTTCTTTGCCAGCCTCCCCACCGTGTCCGGCTGGACCGTCATCCGAGAGCCCAGCCACGGCTGGTATCGCTTGAACTCCGCAAGCCGAGGCGCAACCAGGTCGTAGGTACCCTTGCCGTTTTTGAGGCGCCGGCATTTGTCGTGCGTCTCGCGGTCGCCGTCCAGGCTCAGAAGGAACTTAATCCGGTGCTCAGCCATGAACTTCAGCTTCTCCTCGGTTGCCGGGATGCCGTTCGTAGTCATGTCAAAGCGTACCTTCTTCTCCCGCGCCTCGGCAAGCTCCTCTGCTCGAAACGTCACTGCCCGTATCACCTCGAAGTTCAAGAGCGGTTCGCCGCCAAAGAACAGGATGCGGACCTCCTCGGTATCTCCGCAGACCGAAAACAGCCAATCGACCGCCGCAAGCGCTGTCTCCTTTGACATGTAGTTGTGCTCGTTCTTCGTCCTAACGAAGCAGTAATCACACCGATTGGTGCAATCCTCCGTCAAGAAGAGCTCGATCTTCGCTATCGGCGGTAGGAACTTCTCGCCCAGTATCCCCCGCGTTCTCGAGATAACCCGCATCGCATCGCGCTTGCTCAGCCCCTCAACCTGAACCAGCCGGGCCTCTACCGCCTCGGGCCACTTCGGCCCCTCAGCGCCTAGCCAATCCGAAATCCCCGATGCTATGCTTTCAACGTCAATGCACACCATGTTTCCTCCCTGGGAGATCAGACTCTCGACAAGACTTCGGTTAAGTGGAGTAGCGATAGCATTCAAATGATGAGTCGCAGGCGAAAACGGAGCAGGTGTATCTGTAGCAAGAATAATTGGAGTAGCAGCTGAAAAGGTCCGAACAGCTAAAGGTTAAGGCTTGGCAATAGAAGTAGCCGGCGCCGCCGCACTCATAGCCCTGGGAGCAGGAGTAGCTAGAGTCATAGCAGCGATGCTCCTGGGAGCTGCTGGCGGAGCCGCAGCCGAGGAGCTGGTTGCCGCCCGGCTCGGCCAGCTTCGCCGCGATGGCCTGCGCTATGGCGTCAATGTCTTTGTCTTTCATGCTTTCCCTCCATCCTCTCTTTGGGCGGTTCGTGAACCGCCCCTACAGGTAATGTCCCACATGTTGAGATGCTTGTTTGTTACGTTGCCCTCTATCCCGATTGCCTTATGTCAACCCGCCGAGGCGGGAGATTGCGTTCACGGCTGCCTTCCCCATTCCGCCTCGTCCATGTTCCCCGCCCAGGCCAGCGCACAGCCGAAGTAGTCCTGCGCCTGATCAGAGGTTATCTCCCTCAAGTCGCAGTCGTCCCCGGCCCCGCACAGGTCGAGGCACCCAGCGTTGCCGTTCAATGCACCGTCCGAGCCCTTAACGCATGTTATCACATCCTGAACCCTTTCAAAAACACGATACCAACCCACACCCCTCCCATCAACACCAAAATCCCGCCGAGCTGACCGCGGCCCCGAAGTGGTCGTTGCGGTCTTCGCCCTGCAGCAGCACAACGCTGGCAGCGGTCGTGCCCGTGTCCGAGAAGCTCGCGCTCCCAAAAAAGAGGCACGCCCGGCCGCACTCGTAACGCTCCCGCTGCGCCGTCCCGCTCGTCGGGCTCCAGCCGCTTTCGCCGACCACGATGTCCGCGTAGCCGTCACCGTCAACGTCGCCGACTATCTCGCAGCAGCACCCGAACCGGGACTGCGCCTGGTCCGCCGTTATCCTCGCCACGGTCGCCATCGTCCCAGCCTCGTCGAGCTCAAGAGTGGTGCGTCCCACGACGCCCGGCTCGCCAATGTT
>QMNL01000357.1 GCA_003647755.1 Candidatus Coatesiibacteriota bacterium | reverse complement strand
TTCTCATCGCCCGGCGAAACCGGTTGCGATTCTTGCGCTATCCTAAGGGTGTTCGGAGGGGGGTAGTTTGGCATACTCATGCTGGGTAGAAAGTGGAGGGGGAAGGACTTGAGCCTTCCCCCGCGTAGAAAGGAGGAGACAACTTTTGCCCCCTCCCCATAATCATAATGGAGGAGGAGATGTCTAATCGGCGATCGGAATGATCTGTGCACATCATACTGATCGCTTTCGGTTATATTATTACTAATTTTGCTCTGGGTGTCAAATTCTTGTGATTGTGGCAAGATGTTGGCGGGTAGGGCTTGAAACTAACAGTCGGTTTTGTGTGTTTTCTCTCAGGGATTGTGCAGGGACATGTGCAGGAAACTCGAACGGAATGCCATTGAGGTGAGTGTTGAAAGCGAAGGACGGAACAGATAAGGCTCGGGCCGGCGGATTAATGGGCCCTGTCGCGAGGAGAGTCACGGAATACTTAGAGGTTGGGGCCATAGCGATACTTTTGGCTTTTTTTCTCAGGACCTTCGTTGTAGAGGCGTTCATGATCCCGACTGGGTCCATGGAGAACACTCTGCTTCGGGGCGATCACATTCTCGTCAATAGGATGATCTACAACACGAAGGGCTTAGGTCCGCTGGCGAAGGTTCTGCCGGTGCGTGAGCCGAAACGGCGCGACATCATGGTATTCAAGAACCCTCGAAACATGAAATTGGACTACATTAAGCGTATGATGGGCATGCCTGGCGACGTGATATCGTGCCGGCGGAAGCGGCTGTCGATCAACGGCAAGGAGGCGGTCTATAGTTTTGAGCGGCACTCAAGCCCCTGGGTGATTCCTCGTGAGCGGAACGTAAGGGACAATTTTGGGCCGATCAAGGTGCCTCGTGGTCACTATTTCATGATGGGAGACAATCGGGACAACAGCCTGGATTCTCGCTATTGGGGCACGCTTGACAGGCGTTTGATCAAGGGGCAGGCGTTTTTAGTTTATTTCTCTTGGATGCCGTTTAAGGAGACGTTTGAGAACAAGAGCTATGCGGAGACGCCTCATTCGTTGGCTGAGCTGTTATGGTTCAACATAACCCATCTTGGCGACCGGCTGCGCATCCACCGCTTTCTGCAGCTCATAAGGTAGCGGCGAGGCGAGCTCCTCGAGCCTTTCGGGGGGCGCCAGCTGCGGGTTGAAGTCAGGGATAGCCTCCCTGATTATCTCCACTATCTCGCGTTTGCTTCCCCAATGGATCGCCCACCAGAGCCTGTCCATTGCCGAATCGAGATCGACATCGAGTGGCATTTTGGACGTAGCCACGTTGATCTTGGGGTGAGGCGTAGCTCTGACTGCCTCGTCCTGAGACCATAGTTTCTCTGAGAGTTTCTCCCCGTGTCTAAGCCCGGTGTATCTGATCTGGATTCTGCGCTGCCGCCTTGCGGAATGGAGGCTGATTAGGTCGTCTGCGAGTTCCTTGATCCTGATGGGTTTGCCCATGTCAAGGACGAGCACTTCGCCGTTTTTGGCCAGCACTGTCGCCTGAGTTATGAGCTGAACCGCCTCGTATATGGTCATAAAGTAACGTTTTGCCTCGGGATGAGTTACCGTGACGGGCCCGCCGTTTTTTATCTGCTCCTCGAATATGGGGACCACGCTGCCCTGGCTGCCCAGAACGTTTCCGAACCTCACCGCAACGAAGCGGCCGCCCATCTCGTCCATGCCAAACCTCCGCGTCAGTATCTCGCACAGCCTCTTCGAGGCGCCCATGAAGTTCACGGGCTCCACCGCCTTGTCGCTGGATATGAGGACGAAGTTCTGGACGCCGTGTCTCTTGGACTCTCGCAGCAGATTAAGCGTTCCAAATACGTTGTTTCTGATAGCGCGCCTGTAGTTGATGTCCATCAGCGGGGCGTGCTTGTGGGCCGCGGCGTGGAATACTACGTCGGGCCTCTGTCGTGTGAACAGGGCCTTTATCGCCGGGGTGTTGCATATATCCTCAACCACGGGGCAGATGGCACAGGACAAGTGCTTGGCCGCGAGCTCGCGATGGATGTTGAAGACCGCTGTCTCGTCAATATCTAGTAGTATCAGTTTCTCCGGGTTGTAGCTTCCTATCTGCCGGGCCAGCTCCGAGCCGATCGAGCCACCTGCCCCCGTTATCAGGACCCGCTTGCAGAAAAGACTCTCCTTTACCCTGGTGAGGTCTATTTCCACCGGCGCCCTGTGCAGCAGGTCTTCCACACGGACAGGACGGATCTGCTCCAACTGCACAGTCCCATCGATTATTTCCTTCAGGGCAGGGACGATCTGGACATCAACATCGAAACTGCGACAGCAATCGACAATGCCCCTTATCCTGTCGCCGGAGGTTGACGGAATGGCGATGATGATCTGGCCGACTCGCTCGCGCTCTATTATTTCTGGGATCGCATGCCTATCACCCATCACACGCAGGCCACGCACGCGCATGCCGAGCTTGTTAGGGTCATCATCGATAAAGCCCAGGACCCTGAGTCCCAATTCTGGGTGCTTGAATATCTCCTCGCAGACCATCTCGCCCGCCTCGCCTGCGCCTACGATCAGTGTGGCAGTTGCGCCCACTTTCTTTGAAGACCTGCCATTTCGCAAAGAGATGACAAGCCTGAAGAGTGGCAGCAGGAATATGAGGAAGATGGTGTCAACGATGCCAAGCCTCAACGCGAACGTGTCTCTCAGAGTTACGAAGAACGAGGTGTAGAATAGCAGTGAACCGAACATCACGGCATTGCCCAAACGCTGCACATCGCGCAACGTGAAGATGCTCCACCTCTGCCGTGCCACGCCCATGATCGCGAACGAGGCGGCCCGAACGAGAAGCACACCCCCCAACAGCGGCAGGAACCTATCCCACATCAGCCGGAAGCTGGCGTCCGGAACAACAAGCAACA
>QMNL01000356.1 GCA_003647755.1 Candidatus Coatesiibacteriota bacterium | reverse complement strand
AGAAGAGCGGGCTGGAGTATCTTCCCATAAGCCGTGAGGAGCTCCTGGGTCGGGAGGTTGTCTGGGACATTCACGATGAGGAAGACAACGTTATCGTCCCGATGAACAAGGAGCTGGATGAAGGTGACCTTGACGCGATTCAGGCGGCCCAGGTGGAGCGGTTTGAGCTGTATCCCTCCCGCAGCGCTGAGTTTGCCAACATGCTCTTCAAGACGGTTGAGGCGGAGAAGATCGGAGTTGACGTTGCGCCGGAGGAGCCGGAGACGCAGGCTAAGAGCCAGGGCGCGAGCCGCTCGTCCTACCTGAGCTCATTTGCAGATGCCAGCGACGACGAGGCGGCTCGGAAGTTCTTCAGCAATTTGTTTTTTAATCCGAAGAGATATGATCTTTCCGAGATAGGCCGCCTTCGGTTCAATTTCAAGTTCAAGAAGAAAACGCCGCTTTCGGAGCGGAGCCTGACGCGCGAGGACGTGATCGACACGATTGCGTATTTGTTCAAGTTGAAGGCTGGCGAGGGCGAGGTTGATGACATCGATCATTTAGGTAATAGGCGTGTTCGGAGAGTAGGGGAGCTGCTTGAGAACCAGTTCCGTTTGGGGCTTCTTCGCCTTGAGCGGCTCATCCGGGAGAAGATTAATTCTCAGGATGTGGAGGAGCTGAAGCCACAGGACCTGGTGAACTCGAAGGTCGTCAGCGGGGTGATCCGGGAGTTTTTTGGTGGCAGCCAGCTGTCGCAGTTCTTGGAGCAGACCAACCCGCTTGCCGAGCTGACACACAAACGTAGGCTCAGTGCGCTTGGCCCGGGGGGGCTAACGCGGGAGCGGGCCACGTTTGAGGTCAGGGACGTTCATCCGACACACTATGGACGTATATGTCCGATAGAGACTCCTGAAGGTCCGAATATTGGCCTTTTGGCTTCATTGACAGTTTTGGCGAGGGTCAACGATCGGGGTTTCATCGAGACGCCATACCGTGAGTTGGACAAGGATGGCCATGTCGCAGAGACCATAACCTATCTTGACGCTCACGAGGAGGATAAGTACCACATCGCCCAGGCTAGCGAGCCGCTGACCGAGGACGGGCGCCTGGCTTCGGATAGGGTGGCGGCTCGGTTCAGAGGCAATTTCCACACTGATGCATCGTCGAAGATAAAGTATTTGGATGCCTCGCCCAGTCAGATCGTGAGCATGTCTGCGGCTCTGATCCCGTTCCTGGAGCATGATGATGCGAACCGGGCGTTGATGGGCTCGAACATGCAGCGCCAGGGGGTTCCGTTGATGAAGCCCTCGCCCCCTCTGGTGGGGACGGGGATGGAGAAGATCGCTGCCAGGGATTCTGGGGTCGTGCAGACCGCTAAACGGAGCGGAGAAGTTGTGAGTGTAACGGGCAGCCGCGTCGTGGTTGAGGCTGATGACGAGGTGATCTTCGACAAGAACGGCAACCGGCTCTGTGATGGCAAGTTCGATTTTTATTATCTAAGAAAGTTCATGAAGTCCAATCAAAACACGTGCATAAATGAGCGTCCATCGGTTCGCGTCGGGCAGAGGGTGGAGGCGGGTGATCTGATAACGGATGGTTACGCCATAAGTGGCGGTGAGCTTGCCCTCGGTCGGGATGTCCTGGTCGCCTTCATGCCCTGGCACGGCTACAATTACGAGGACGCTATTCTGGTCTCTGAGCGAGTTGTTCGGAATGATGTTTTCACCTCGATTCATGTCGAGGAGTTCATGACAGAGGCGAGAGACAACAAGCTGGGTCCTGACGAGATCACTCCGGACATCCCCAATGTTCGGCCAGAGGCGCTGCGACACTTGGACAGCAGCGGTATTGCCAGAATTGGGTCTAAGGTTGGACCGGGCGATATCTTGGTTGGGAAGGTTACGCCGAAGGCTGAGACGCAGCTGTCGCCCGAGGAGAAACTGTTGAAGGCCTTGTTCGGTGACAAGGCGCGAGAGGTTAAGAACGCCTCGCTGTTTGTGCCTCCGGGCGTGAGCGGAACCGTAATTGATGTGCGGGTTTTCGCGCGCCGTTCGGCGGAGGAGCAGCTTGGGAAGCACAAGATCATCCAAACCGCACTGGCCAACATTCAGAATCGTGAGGATGACGAGCGGAGGATCATTACGGCGGGTCGGGACAGGATCATGCGTCGCATTCTTTCCGGGGCGGTTCTCACCCATGATTATGTCGTTCCAGAGACAAAGAAAGTGATCTGTAAGAAGGGCAAGAAGATCGCCCGGACCAGGCTTGCGAAGCTCAACTATTACATGCTTCATGAGATCGCCCAGAGGGAGGAGGGCGAGATCGGGGAGCGACTAAGGCAGGTGGAGAAGCTCGCCAACGACCAGATAATGTTGATGGAAACGCGTTATAGGGAGCAGCGTGAGAGAATACGTGGTGGGGACGAGCTCAGGCCGGGCGTGATCCAGATGGTGAAGGTTTACGTGGCGATAAAGCGTAACCTGAACGTGGGGGATAAGATGGCTGGTCGGCATGGCAATAAGGGCGTTGTGGCCAAGGTGCTTCCGATTGAGAGCATGCCTTATCTTGAGGATGGCACGCCGGTGGATGTAGTTCTAAGCCCGCTTGGTGTACCGTCGCGGATGAACCTTGGACAGCTGCTGGAGACTCACCTGGGGTGGGCCGCGAAGGTCATCGGCGAGAGGACTTCCGAAATGCTGAACAACGGGTGCGACACCGAGGCGCTTCGAGACTGGCTTCTTGCGATCTACCGGGGTGATGATGCGAAGGAGGCTGAGCTTAAGAGATATTCTGACGGCGATCTCAGGGAGTTTGCCGGCTTGATTGCGAAATATGGGCTGCCGGTTGCCTGCCCGGTCTTCTCGAGTGCCACAGAGGAGGAGATACAACATGCCCTTGCGTTGGCGGGGCTGCCCACAACAGGGAAAGTTGTGCTT
>QMNL01000355.1 GCA_003647755.1 Candidatus Coatesiibacteriota bacterium | reverse complement strand
CATTGTCGAGACGATGATCTCGCCGGAGGAAGCGATCGCTGTTGCCAGAGCCGGCAAGGCTGTCCGAGAGTCGCTCCCGATCGTTGTCAATCTCACATACGAGCCCACGCCTCGCGGTCCTCGCACCATGATGGGCACGAGCCCTGAGCGGTTCATCCAAATGCTTACGGAGCAAGGCGTGAACGTAGATGCCGTTGGGACTAACTGCGGGACAGGTGCGGACGACATGGCCCCGGTTGTCTCGGCGCTCAGAGATTGCACCGACCTACCGATCGTAGCATATCCGAACGCAGGGATGCCGAGGATGCAGAACGGCGTGGCGGTCTATGACGAGTCGCCGGAGGTATTTTCCGAGAAGGCCGCCAAGCTCGTCGATGCTGGCGCAACGATGGTCGGCGGCTGTTGCGGGACAACACCGAAGCACATCCAACACCTATGTAGGAGGCTGGCTGATGTCCGCTAGGCTAAGAAGCCACGACGCCATCAACGTCCCGGGACAATCCCTGAGGACACAGTCCGGGGCTAGGGATAATCCACCAAGTTCACAACGGCACACTAGGAGAAGACCTCCACGTTGCCTTGTGCCTTTAGTGGATTGAATGAGGGTCAGGCAAGCATCAAGGGGGCCGTGGAGCTTTGCACAGAAGTGAAGGGCGTGGTGTAAGGGTCTGAAATGCGACTCAACAACCGCTTTGTTCTCGCCACTGCGCCTGGCCTGATAAGCCTGGTTGTAAGGTCGCTCGGCTGGACGATAAGGTTCTCCACGGTAGGGTTCGAGAAGGCCCACGACAGATGGCGTCACAACCTCCCTTCCATCTTCGCTTTATGGCATCAGCGGCTGCTGATGATGCCACTGGCCTACAGGGGCAACGGCCTCTATGTCCTGATCAGTAACCACCGAGACGGTGAGCTGATAGCACGAGCCGTCTCGCACCTCGGCATCCACGCCATTAGAGGTTCAGCAACGAGAGGAGGAACAGTGGGCTTCAGGCGAATGGTCGAGATCCTGCGCACGGGCAAAGATGTCGCCATAACGCCCGATGGCCCGCGTGGGCCCAAGTGGAAGGCCCACAAAGGCGCCATCATTCTGGCCAAGGTGGCCGGCGTGCCGATCTTGCCCGTTACTTATGCTTGCTCCAGGCAGAAGGTGTTCAACAGCTGGGACAACTTCATTCTTCCCGCCCCTTTTGGCCGAGGCGCATTTGTCGCCGGTGAGCCGATTGATGTCCCAAAGGATGCCGATGAGCAGACCATCGAATCGCTCAGACAGCTGCTTGAGACAAGGCTGATTGAGATAACCAGACAGGCTGAGGAGCTCGTGCGTGGCAGGGCTTCTTGACAACCTCTGCACACCACGGCAGCGCGCGAGCGTGGCCCAATGTGTCAACAATGGATGACGCAGCATGATCTTCATCTATAACCTCTTTCTGCATATCGCTCTCGTTCTTCTCTCGCCGATTGTTGTCCCCATTCTCCTCTGGTCGCCCAGGCACAGGGCAAACCTGTGGGAGCGACTCGGCGTCATCGGGCGCCGGGCAACCGCTGCACTTGCGAATCTCAGCCAGAGGCCGATCCTCATCCATGCCGTCTCAGTCGGCGAAGTAGGCGTAGCGCTGAAGATCATCCAGCAACTCAAGAGACTCGGCCTACCAATAGTCCTCTCGACAATCACCACAACTGGGCAAGCGTTCGCCAGGCAACGTCTGCCAACCGACATCATCACGCTCTATCTGCCATTCGACCTGCCAGTTCTCATGAGGCGATTCCTGCGCCGGATAAACCCGCGCTCCGCGATAATCGTGGAGACAGAGCTCTGGCCGAACTTCATTAACGAGGCCAGCAAATGCGGCATACCGGTCGCGCTGGTCAACGGGCGCATCTCGGACAGGTCATTTGGCCGCTACCGCCGAACACGGCCATTCTGGCGACGCATCCTTCCAAAACTGACCGCCATCCTTGCGCAGTCGGAGCAGGACAAGAAGAGGTTCGTCAGAATCGGCGCCGGAGAATCAAGTGTGCAGGTCGCCGGGACGGTGAAGTTCGACATATCCCCGCAAGAGCACACCACCCCAGACAGGCGAGGTCTTGCGAGATCGTTCGGCCTGGACGGCTCCAGGACGGTGATCGTTGCCGGCAGCACGCACCCCGGCGAGGAGGCGGTGCTCCTCAGGACCTTCGCATCGCTAAAGCAAGAGCATCCCGATGTTGCCATGATCATCGCGCCAAGACACGTCGAGCGAGGGCCCAACGTGGCCCAACTGGCCGCTGACAATGGCCTGTCTTACGTCCTGAGAAGCGAGCAGGCCGCATCTCCCCCAGCCGACTTTGACGTTCTCATCCTCGACACTATCGGCGAGCTCGCACAGGCCTATCAGACCGCCGCGGTGGCCTTCGTCGGCAAGAGCCTCAGCGATAAGTTTCACGGCGGGCACAACCCGATCGAGCCGGCGGCCTGCGGTGTCCCGACAATCTTTGGCCCCAATATGCAAAACTTCCGGCACATCGCTGCAACGTTGGTCTCCAGCGGGGCAGCGATTCAGGTTGCCAACTCAGAACAGTTGTTGACAGCGATCTCCGAGATACTCAAGTCGCCTCAAACGCGAGAGCAGATGGCCAGAGCCGCAACGAATGTCATCAAGGCCAACCGAGGCGCGACCGAAAGGACCGTGGCGATGCTTGAGCGCGACGGCTTTTTTGGAAAGGACACGTCCCAGTGAGATACAAACCGTCTAAATCGCTCACGTCTTGCGTGAAGGCTGCCCTGCTTGCGCGCCTCGACCCGGGCCTCGCGATACCAGTTGAGCCGGAGAAAAACGCTGGGATATTGTCGCGGTCGCTCAGTTTCCTAACGACGGCCATCCTGGGTCTGCTGGAGCCACTCTCGGTCGCCTACGGCAACGGAGTGGCAATCAGAAATTGGCTAT
>QMNL01000354.1 GCA_003647755.1 Candidatus Coatesiibacteriota bacterium | reverse complement strand
CGCTTGAGAAGGTAGTGCTTGGTGAGGATGGGGACGCCCGCGCGGTCGTGGCAGGGGGCAAACAGTATCCCGCCGACATGGTGTTCTTGGCCCTCGGGATCAGGCCCAACGTGCGCCTCGCGAACGAGGCGAAGGTGCATCTCGGCGAGACCGGCGCCATCGCCACGGATTGGAAGCAGAAGACGTCGGACGAGAGCATCTTCGCGGCGGGTGACTGCTGCGAATCGCAGGACATCGGGACCGGCAGGAAGGTGTGGGTGGCACTTGGCACGACCGCCAACAAGCAGGGAAGGGTAGCGGGAGACAACGCCGCCGGTGGCTATTCAGTTTTCAAGGGAATCACTTCGACTGCGATCTCCAAGACATTTGATATAGAGATCGGTCGGACCGGCCTAACGGAAAAGGAGGCCAAGAAGTTGGGGCTCGATTACGAGACGGTCGTTGTGGATGTGCGCTCTAGGTTCGCGACGTGCCCCGGAGCACGGAAGATTCGAGTGAAGCTCGTGTTTGAGCGAGTTGGTGGGAGGCTTCTTGGTGGTCAGGTCGTCGGAGAGGACGGTGTGCTCGCCCGGACTGACGTGCTGGCCTGTGCGCTGTTCAATCGAATGACCGTTGAGGAGGCCTCACGCTTTGACCTCGCCTACGCGCCTCCCTTCGCTCCTGTGTGGGATGCGGTGTTGGTAGCCTGCAACGTGGCAGTTAAGAAGGTGAAGACGAGGTGATAGACGCTAATGCTTGTTTCTGAGGCACTTGCTCCACAGATTGGCGGTTGGCCATGGTTGTAAAAGACTACGTTCATTTCTCCGCGCTCATCCTCGCGATAATCAACGGCTTGATCCTCTTCTGGCGCCTCAAGCGAGACAGACCTAACCTCAAGGTCGCGCCTATTGAACCGGGCAGGTTTCAGTGGTGGTTTGCCCTCCCAGGGAGAGATCTCAATGGAAATTCGACGAGACGGTTTGGCTTCTTGGCCTTCGTTCGAATCACCAACAGGGGCCTTCGTGATGTTGGATTGGACACGTGGCTCCTTAAGATCAAGACAAAGGGCGGAGAGAAACTCAAACTGCTGCCAACCAGCATTCCAGAGCCCAGAATGAGGGTTGCCGATGAACTGGACGAAATCCGATACTATCCCGTTCTTGGGGAGCGCACCGACCGGTTCGATGGAAACACGCTGGTCAAATCGGGCATGAGTATATCTGGTATGGCGTACTACATTGCGGAGGTTTATGGGAGTCATGATTGGGACGTGCCCGTAGCGGAGGACCGCACTGTCGAGGCTAAGTTCAACCTGAAGGACGTTTTTGATAACGAGACGAGCTGCAAGATCAACTTCTCAGAGGTCTCTCTGGAGCGTGCCGAGGAGCTCGTGCCAGGCATCACGAGGATTGGGTGAGCCCGAAGCTCGGGCAACTGGCCGCTGGAACAGATGGGCGGTCAAGATGTGATTGCCATTTGTCGGCAGGAGTCGTATTGTAACTGAGATGATTCACAAGAGGGCTATTGCGCAGTGCTGACGAAGCTGCTTGTCAGCAACTTCAAGCGATTCAGGCAAGTTGAGATAGAACTCGGCAACCCCGTTGTCTTTATCGGCCCCAACAACTCCGGCAAGACGTGCGCTCTTCAGGCGCTGTCGCTATGGGAGCTGGGTCTGAGGCGCTGGACGGAGAAACGCAAGGGGCAAAAGACCCCAGAGAAGCGACCGGGCATCACGATCAACAGGCAAGACCTCATCATGCTCCCGGTGCCCACCGCGAAACTGCTCTGGCACGACCTCAGGGTGAAGAAACCGGGCACACAAGGGAGGGATCCTGCTTTCATAGACGTGAGGGTTGAGGGCGTTTCTCGCGGCGCCAAGTGGGAGTGCGGATTTGAGTTCTACTATGCTAACGAGGAGTCCTTTTACTGCCGCCCGTTGCGTCTTAGCGAGGCTAAGAAGCCTGCGAGAATGCGCGTCCCTGAAGAGGCGGAAAGCGTCAGGCTGGCTTTTCTTCCACCCATGTCCGGCCTTGCCGCCGCTGAGACAAGGCTCGACGAGGGTGCCATTAACGTTCGGATCGGTGAAGGAAGAACAGCCGAGGTTCTCCGGAACCTCTGCTACAAAGTATATCAGGAGACTGCTAGCTTATGGGAGAGGCTGACCCAGAAGATAGAGCAGCTCTTCGGGTGTCAGCTGAATCCCCCCACGTATAACGCCGAACGTAGCGAGGTAAAGATGAGTTATGCCGAACGGGGTATAACTTTTGACCTATCGTCATCTGGGCGAGGTCTTCAGCAGACGCTTCTCGTTCTTGCTTATCAGTATGCCAATCCGGGAGCTGTCCTGCTGCTTGATGAACCAGCCGCTCATCTTGAGATCCTGCGCCAGCGGGAGACCTATGAACTGTTGACTGACGTAGCGCGTGAGAACAACAACCAGATCATCGCGGCCAGCCATTCCGAGGTTCTTTTGAACGAGGCCGCGAGCAAGGACACGGTGGTAGCGTTCATCGGTCGGCCTCACCGTATGCTGGCAGCCCGGAAGAATGAGGTGCTCAAGTCCCTCAAGGAGATTGGTTACGAGCAGTATTATCTTGCGGAGCAAACCGGCTGGGTCTTGTATCTGGAGGGGGAAACAGACCTCGATATATTGAGGGCGTTCGCCAAGCGCCTGAACCACCAGGAAGCGCTCAAGGCTCTTGAGCGACCGTTCGTCCACTACACGACCGACATCACGGGTGGAGTGAACAAGCACTTTTACCCACTGGCGGAAGCGTTCCCGTGCCTGAAGGGTGTGGCTCTTTTCGACAGGCATGACAAAAGCCCTGCTGATGAGAAGGGGCTCGTCTGGTTGATGTGGAAGCAGCGCGAGATCGAGAGCTACTTATGTTTCCGTGATGTGCTTATTGCCTACGCTGAAAGCACGGCCAGAAAGGAGGCGCCGGGACCGTTGTT
>QMNL01000353.1 GCA_003647755.1 Candidatus Coatesiibacteriota bacterium | reverse complement strand
GGGGAACTGAAACCCAGCATCACCTCAATCCCAATTCCACTCTTGTTTTGCCCAAAACACCGCCCCGAAACCAACAACACAACACATCGCAATCAAAAAATGCGAAAACTCCTGGTTTTTCGCCGCACATTCTAATAATCAGATTGACGCGTGCGTGCGGGGACTTTTGGAGTGTGGGGGAGTTGTGATAATTGACAGGATTGGCTTTGGTGTTAGTATGCCATGACCGAGTTGGCGGCGGGATTGGAAAAGGACCCAGTGGTCCCAAGTTGAGGTAGAGATGAGAAATCTTCTTCTTCCTGAGATTCAGGCGCTTCTTAAAGAGAAGAGGCTCGACGTCCTGAAGGAGTTCTGCGAGGAGTCGCATCCTGCAGACGTTGCAGACGCTCTTGAGGGGCTGGACCCGGAGGATATCTCGCAGATACTGTCGTTGGTCTCGGCTGAGAGGGCGGCGGAGATATTTGGCCACATTCAGGATCATCAGCAGGTCAAGTTCGCCGATGCGGTTGACGCCAAAACGGTGGCCGGGCTGGTGCAGGAGATGGACCCTGATGACAGCGCCGACCTTTTGCGTGAGCTGGATGAGAGCGATGCTGCCGAGATACTGCGCCACGTCCGCAAGGGGGACCGCGAAGATGTGAAGCTGATCGGGTCGTATCCTGAGGACACTGCGGGCGCTATCATGACCACGGAGTTTGCCTCGCTCCGTGAGGACATGACAGTTGACGAGGCGCTTGAGTCATTGAGGCGGGAGGCCCCGGACAAGGAGACGATATACACGATCTACGTTGTGGATTCAGGTGGGAGGCTGACAGGGGTCGTGTCGCTAAAGGACCTGATACTGGCTGCACCTACGAAGAGAGTCTCTGATATTGCTGAGCGCGATGTTATCTCGATGAGTGCTGATGCGGACCAGGCGGATGTTGCCAAGAAGATGCAGGATTACGATTTTTTGGCAATGCCGATTGTTGATAGAAGCCGGAAATTGCTGGGGATCGTTACATTTGACGACGTCATGGACGTCATGCGGGATGAGGCGACCGAGGATATGTATTACCTTGCAAGTCTGAACACGGACGAGCGAGTCTTCACGAACCCGCTGAAGTCGGTTCGGCTGCGTGCTCCGTGGCTGCTGGTGAACCTGGGCACGGCAATCCTGGCGGCCTTTACCGTGAGCCTTTTCGAGTCAACGATCGCCAAGTACGTTGGATTGGCTGTGATGATGCCGATCGTGGCTGGTATGGGAGGCAACGCGGGCGCTCAGTCGTTGACCGTGATTGTCAGGGGGCTTGCGCTGGGCGAGGTCTCGATCCACGGTGCGTGGCGTGCCCTGATGAAGGAGATAGGCGTGGGATTTCTAAATGGCGCGATCAACGGGGCGGTAATGGGGATGATTGCTGGCGTGTGGTTCAAGAATTTTTGGCTGGGCCTGATCATGTTCGCATCTATGATAATAAACCTCGTTATCGCGGGGCTGTTTGGGGCATTGGTGCCGCTGGTGCTGAGGACACTGAGGCTTGACCCGGCGCTGGGTTCCAGCATATTCGTGACTACGGCGACGGACGTTGGGGGGTTTTTCGTGTTTCTGGGCCTCTCCACACTGCTGATAGGCCACCTGGTGTAGGTGAACAGTGTCGTGTTATTCCCCAGAGCGTTCAGGCGTCCTTGTCCCAATCCCGCAACTTCTATTATTGACAGGCGAGTTGGGGATAACTATGATATGAATGAGTTTTTTGCAATGGGCTTTTGCTCGGAGCAGTTTGTAGCCTAGTTTGTTTCAGGGGTCTGAACGAGTTATGGGCGGGAGCATTTTTGACAGAGGAGAATCTGCATGAGAGCGACGATATGCTTGTTCGCAATTGCTATGTCTTTTTTAACCCTCAATACGAGTATTGTTTCGGCTGAGGTCCAGCCTTCGCCCGAGATGCTCCGCGGGCCCACCGCCACACCGTCCGTGGACGAGACAGGAGTCCCCTCGAGCCAATCGGACGTGGTTGGTCGCACGTTCAGCGATAGGTCGCCTGTTCGTCTTGATGGTGGCAAATACGTCACTGAGGTTACTCCGCAAACGATGGTTGCGGTCGAGGCGGAGCAAGCACTTGACCTTGTCCCTGACTGGTTACGAATGGAGCTTTACGACATGTTCACTCGTATGAGCACTGGTCAGCAGGAGGTCTGGGGCCAGCTGCTTCTCGACATTGAGGACCCTAGGATCATCGATGAAGTGGCTTTTACGATTGCGCATTCATCGAAAGATATGCTCAGGGCAGTTGATCCGCAGCTTTACGTCAAGAACGCGCAGTTACTCTATCAGATTAGTCCTGATATTCCCTATGCGGACATCGTTGACCATGGCACGCCGGGGCAGGACCCGGATTACTACTCCACCGTCCGTTACAAGACGATTCGCGGTGGCGTGCTGGACGAGTATGAGTTGCCTCGAGAGATTTACTACTGGTATATCGTTCATCCGAAGCACGGAGACGAGACACCCTCGATGAGTCCCACACTCAGCGACATTAACAGTACATACGGTTATTTTTGGCGTGAGTATTTGTTTTACAATCCATCCGAGGAATATGACTACACAAACTATTATCTGAATAAGAGCCCCAATTGGATAACGGATGGCGATGTTGACGGGTGGGGGCCTTCGGCGACGGGTTACCTGACTGACGGTTACAAGAGATACCGCGCGTCGATCATGATGAGCGGCTCTGATTCTGAGAAGCCCCTCTTGTGCGAGTATCCGTGGAGCATGTCGCGAGTGATCGTTACGACGATGGATGTTGAGCGGGCTTACTCGGCGGGTAACAGGGAGCTTTTGGAGAACATCGTGATGCGTTCGGACGGCATCTTGGGCGAGCTGTTGGTTCCGAGCGACTGGGTCGGGATAGTTGACGACACGGGGGACCCGAACATTGTCGGGCCGATCGAGGACG
>QMNL01000352.1 GCA_003647755.1 Candidatus Coatesiibacteriota bacterium | reverse complement strand
TAGGCCGCGCACGCCTCGTCCGTGGAGAACGTCTCTTCAAAATCCAGAATTGTCCCCGGATACCCAACCATACAACATATTGTATAGCCCTTTTTACGAGAGTAAAGTGCATAGCCCAGTCTGATTATTGGTGGGCGGCTTTTTTTGGATCACTGGCTTGCTAAATGTCACTGGCTACTTGTCCAGGCGACGGCCAAGTGCTCAAGAATATCGGAGTTTACTTGCCTCCCGCAGCGATCCTGAAGCCGCGGAAATAAAGCGGCTTCTTCTCCGTGCAGTTACCATGGGGCTCAATTGAGAAGCTCGCCGGGTTGAAGTCGCCTGGGTTCGGCACGTTTGCGATACGAGTATCGTCGATGTAAGCCTTAATTGCCCTTGGATTGACCATGAGCCTCAGGTGATGCACGCCCTTCGCGTGAAATGTCTTCATGTCCTTACGGCCATACCCCTTCCCTTTCAAGTCGAAGGATGCTCCGTAACTAAAGTAGTGTAAGTTGGCCAGATGCTTATGCTTAGCGTCCCAAAGACGAAGGGAACAATAGGGTGCATTGGAGGCGCCAGTTGAGTTATATATGTCAAGCTCGACCGTGTACTTATCAGGCAACTTGATCTTGCCAGTCTTCGGTATCAGCTTCCCGTCAGTGGTCGCCATGATCCACTTCTCACCGCCAATATCGACCACCTCGAAATTACCCGTGTCCAGTTTATTATTGAACGGGAACTCGCCGACCTCATCCTCGCTCAGGTCATCAATCCACAGCGTCTTCTGCCCCGGCACGAAATCACAGCCGCCCCTTCGGATCGTTCTCTTGGGTGCCGCGGCAGGTTTTTCAGCGGCTGCAGGTGGGCTTGACGATCGCCTCGCTGGCTGCGATACGGTCTGAGAGGCCTGTTGCGTCTGGCCCTGAGCCTGATTTTGACCATATTGCTTCGTATACTGCCCCTTGCCCTTGTAGCGGTAGTAGCTGCTGGGCAGCTTATTCGCTATCTCCTCGACCACGTTGTTAAGGCAGACGCGAATGGCCTTCTCCATCGGCGTATTGGCATAGATGCCCAGGCCGCCGATCAGGGAGCCGTCTCTACCCCAACCTCCGCCGTGGCCTCCCACACCCCAGCTAGTGGATTTCCCCTCAACGTTTGAGGCAAAGATCACCCTTCGCTGTCGAATATCGATGAGCTTCAGGTCGAGGCCCATGATCGCCTTCTTGAGCTTCAGGTGAACTCCACCCAAGAGTTTGCTCTTCCAGCTCGTGCCTCCGAGGCCAAGCTTGCCTCCCTTTGCGTTAGGCTCGAACATTGTTACAGAGCCTGTGATAAGCACATCAGCGCCTTCCATGAGACCAGCCTTCGGCCCCTTGCCCTGCTCGACCATGCCACTCTGGGCAAAGCGGATCTCATCCGTGATCTCACCGAGGTCCTCGCCACTGGCAAGCACAATAAACCTCGGGTTGTTCGTCAACGCAGTAGAGAGCATCTCGCCGAAGCTGGCTGCCATGCGTGCAGAGCACCGATTCGCCTTGGTCTTAATACGCCCCACCGTTATTCTGGCCTTGTTGCCCTGGTAGGTGAGCTTCTCCTCAATTGACCCGGCCAAAACGGAGCCCGCCAAAAGGCATATAACTGTCAAAACCGCCAAGACTGTTGATTTGCGCACTCTCAATCCCTCCGAAATACATGGGTGAACTCCTCCACTTACACTCTTATCGAGAATACAAAAGGGCACGCCCTGAAGCAAATTGTATTTGTGGCGACCGGCATCGCTCGGATCGGCAAGCTATGATGAGAACGAGGCTTCACCTCAGAGCCACAGAGAACTTGGAGAGCCTAAGTTAAGGCAAGGTCTTCCTCGAAGCGTAAGACATTCAGGCAACTACTGGGCGATCTGTTTCTTCTGCCTGTTGGCCTGGCTCAGAAGTGCCCGGATACGAGGCAGAACGGCAGTTGTCGCTTCCGCCCCCGCGTCAATGCACTTCTGGGCGTTCTTGAAATCAAGCATCCATTGTTGGCCCACTTGCGGCCTAATGAGAACGTCCGCAAGTTCTGCCTGCCCTCGTGTCATCTGTCTGGCCATTACGTTGAGCGTCTGGACGAGCACCTCAACCATGTTTGTCAGCTTGACGTGGTTCGTAGTGTTTGCGGTAACATCCACCGCTATGACTATGTCCGCGCCCAGGTTATTCGCGACGGTAACCGGCAGCTTGTCCACAACTCCACCGTCCACGAGCATCCTGCCGTTTGCTTTCATGGGCGCCATGAGGCCAGGGAACGTGCAGCTCGCTCTAACCGCCCTGGCAACGTCTCCGTGGGCAATGACTATTTCCTCTCCTGTTCTAATATCGGTGGTCACGACTGCGAGCGGGATTTTGAGCTCATCGAAAGACCGCTGACCTATGTGCCTGTTGATGAAGGCCTCGACTCTGGCGCCATCTATCACGCCATTCTTGGATATGACGTAGCGAAAAATATCCCTCCTTTTGGAGGTAACGGCAATCTGTTCAAGATTCTCTTGTGAGATCCCCGAACAGAACAGGGCTCCCACGATCGAGCCAACTGACGAGCCCACAACGAAATCAATGGGGATGTGTTCTCGCCTCAGCACCCGAAGGACGCCAATGTGCGCTATTCCCCGCGTGCCGCCGCTGCCCAGCACGAGCGCGATGCGAGGTCGCTCCGGGTTGTCAAGCTCGGCACTTAGTGCAGGCTGAACCGCTAGCAATGCGGACGAGACCTGCTCGCGGGAGGTCAGCACGAGATCTTTTGCCTGCTTATCAATAGCCTGATTGTGTGCGCACGCCAGGGATAGGCCGACGAGAAGCAAAAGCAGCACGAACCTTGAGGCTGGAGAGATAAGCGCGAGCTTCCGTGTTACACCACGATGCCGTCCTGATCGCTTATGCACGTCGGTCCTGGGCAGACCGCGAAAGAGATTGCCGATGGTTGATTCT
>QMNL01000351.1 GCA_003647755.1 Candidatus Coatesiibacteriota bacterium | reverse complement strand
TGACAACCACCAACTGCGCTATCTCAGCAATTCTAGAATAATCCGAGGGCCTCTGCGTTTTCGAGATAGAGCCCTGCCGCCTGCTTAAGATTCTCTTTCGCCTCAGTGATTGAACCTCCACAACTGGAAACACCAAGTTCGGGACACTTTGAGACGCAAGCTCCCCTTTCCTTCCAGACCACCACCCTATAGTGGAATATCTTCATCCACGCTCCTTTGTCCACTTCGCTGTCGTTGAACGCTTACAATCCCTCGACCGAGGGAGGGTCGTCCACGCCCATCGCTTCGATCTGTTCGATCAGCACAGGCAACCGGTTCTTGCATATCCCCCATAGCTTCTCGTAAAGGATCTCCCCATATTCGTGCGCAATGACGTTTCGGAGCCCGATGATCGAGCTCCAGGGGATATCTGGATGGCTTTGGCGCGTCTCCGGCGAGACGTTACGCGCGGCCTCCCCGATGATCTCCAGGTTGCGTTCGACGGCATTTCTGGTCTTACGGTCCTTCAGAAAATCCTCGAATCGCAGCCCCTTCGTGAACTCAGCAACCGCGCGCGCCGCGTCCAGCATATCCCACAGCCGAGCCATGTCCTTCACATCAGGCCGCATAGAGCACCTCCCGCGTCCTTAAAATCTCGTATTTCCGCCAGGGATTCCTAAGCGCCTCCTTCTCCACTATGTCCACCGGGCGGCCAAAGCGTGATTCCAGCTCCTCCTTGATGTCCAGCAAATCGAACAAATCCCACGGCGCCCCCGGCTCGAAGCTGACCAGAAAATCCAGATCGCTCTCCGGGCCGAAATCGTCCCTAAGCGCCGACCCGAAGATGGACAACTCTCGTATCCGCCACTTGCGGCAGAACGCCGCCAACTCGTCCCTGTCCAGCTGTAGCTGCGAATTCATAACCCTCCTCTCCTCTTGGCAAATGGTCATTCGGATGATAAATGGCCTTTCTGCGATACTCAATAGGAAAACGCGCGAACAGAGCGCATAGTATCATATAATTGTGTGAGAATTGCCGATTGCCATTAACTGCCAACTGCCAATTCGCCGTGCCGCGAATCTACGACTGATGAGAGATGCGACGGAGACTTTCGACTATTAGCATTGTAGGCCGACCGAACGTGGGCAAGTCCACGCTGTTCAATCGGCTTGTCGGCCACCGGAAGGCGATCGTGCACGGCACTCCGGGCGTTACCCGCGACCGCAATTACGAGGTGGCCGACATCGATGGCACGCCGGTCATGCTGGTTGACACGGGCGGCTTTTTACGAGGCGCAGATGATGCAATCGCGAGGGCGGTCGGGCGGCAGGTGGAGTTCGCCGTTGCCGAATCGGATGCGATAATTTTCATGGTCGATGGCCGTTCCGGGCTTGTGCCTCAGGACGAGGAGACGGCCGCACTGCTTCGTCCGTTCGCCGATTCGGTGGTAGTTGCGGTGAACAAGATCGACACGCACCGGCAGGAATCGCTCGCGGCCGAGTTCTACTCGCTGGGCTTCGAGCGGGTGCTCGCTATTTCGGCGGAGCACAAGCTCGGCATCGAGGACCTGAAAGAGTCGCTGGCCGCGATCGTTGCCTCGCCCGCGAAGAAGACGGATGAGGTGGCAGACGAGGCCACGTTCTGCGCGATTGTGGGCCGCCCGAACGTGGGGAAATCGTCGATCGTGAACGCTCTTTTAGGCGAGGAGCGCGTGCTTGTGCACGAGGAGGCGGGCACGACCCGCGACGCCACGGACAGCAAGGTCCGCGTCAAGGGTAAGGACTACATACTGATTGACACGGCCGGGATAAGGCGGCGCAGCAAGGTGTCAGAACTTCTGGAGAAGCAGAGCATCATGGTGGCCGAGCGCAGCATCCGCCGCTCGGATGTAACGCTCGTTGTGCTGGATGCTACCGACCTTGTAACGAGCCAGGACCGGCGGATCGCCTCGGCCGTGGTCGAGCAGGGCAAGGGGCTGATTCTGGTGGTCAACAAATGGGACTTAGTTAAGAAGGACGACAGGACGATGGGCGTGTTTGTCAGGCGTATCAAGGAGGAGGTGCCGTTCGCCTCGTTCGCACCGATTGTCTTCGTCTCGGCGGTAACGAGGCAGCGGCTGCTCTCGATGTTCCCGCTAATTGACGCCGTGAACGCCGAGTGCCAGAGGCGCATCAGCACGGGCGTTTTGAACCGGTTCATGCGGGGCGAGGTCTTCGGAAAGCACCTGATGATCAAGCGCAGGAAGCCGGTGAAGTTCTACTTTGCGACGCAGGCCTCTGTTCGTCCCCCCACGTTCGCCATCTTCACGAATCGCCCTGACGATGTTGACGACGGCTACCTGCGTTACATCGAGGGGCGCCTGCGCGAGGAGTTTGGGTTTGACGGCACGCCGCTACGGATACACGTCAGAAAGCACCATTGATGGAGGCATTCTAGCGTCTTGGACCGGCTCTCAGGGCCACAGGGCGTAGTTCCATCGGTCAGGAGTCGCGCAGCCCAGCTATGAATTCATTAGCAGCAATAGCCAAGGCAAGGGCACGATCAACCAAGAATCTCGGGTAATTGTCAAGCGCCCACCGCTGTTCGAAAACGAATACATGGGATTGCATGTTTTATCAAAATGAACGGTAATACGTGGGCCGAGCTCCGGCAAATGCGTATAGAAGCAGGACTGACGTAGATAGACCAAGTTCAATTCAACCCAAAGCAGAAACTCAGGCTAGTTCCCAATAATCAGATTGACGTAGCTGGTTCTAGCCCTTTGGAGTGCGGTGGCTTGACGCGACATCGATCCTATGTCAATCATCGCCGTAGCAATCGCCTTTCGGAAAGAGATGAAGCTGTCTATTGGAGCGCGGTGTCAAGCCACCGCAAATGAAAGCGGCGTCAAGCCGCCGCACTCCAAACTCACCCAACGGGCGTAACTTACAGACTGATGCCTCCGAACTGATAGCCTCTGCGCACCGGCAT
>QMNL01000350.1 GCA_003647755.1 Candidatus Coatesiibacteriota bacterium | reverse complement strand
GCTATTCCTAAGATAAACCTGCCCGTTTTATATGCAGCCACACCTAACTGTTGGATTGACCAGATCAAGAGCCCCAAAACAGCCGTGCTGGCGATGTAACCCATAGCCTTTCCGAGGCGCTCGAAGCCCTTCGCCGTATCTCCTAGGCCGAACACCCACGCGAGCCCGGTGAAGAAGCCTCTCAAGATGGTCCCGACAGCCTTGAGGGTAGCCCCGAGCGCCTTGAGGCCGAAGGTGAACATCTTCAAGAAACCGCCCACGTAAGCGGAAAGTGCGACGAAGAACGTGCCCCGACGAGGGATTTCCACGCCCGGAGCCATCATGATCCCTTCTCTGATTCTCCCGCGTCGGGCTACCCTCAGACCCGCTTCGTAACTCGTACGCGCACGCCCTCCGAAGGCGGCAGTCCAGAATTCCCGCCAAGCGGGGGTTTCTAGAAGAGTGTGTCTGGTACTCTCAGCTATTCTTTTGGCCAATGAACCAGTATCAACGAGCTCATCACGAAGTTTGGAGAACGGCTCAACCAAAAGATCTCTGAGCCCACCCAAATTCTTCTTCCATGCCAAAACTCCTAACCCGATAAGCGTCACAAGGGCCAAGGCAATCTTCAGTGGGCCTACGATACCTCCGAAGATTGCGGCTTTACCGAGCTGGAGTGGGTGCATAGCGAGGGCCGTTTCCCGAGATATACCTCGCACGATCATACTTATGTTAGCACCGCTTTTGGCGAGATCTTGAATGTGTTCGCCGATGTCCAAAAGCCGAACCTTCATCAGCTGAAGAACAGCCCATGCCATGCCCAAAGCTCCGGCAAATAAGCTACCGTAGCTGGCAGTAATAAGAATTATTGAAGCAACATCACGGAAAGTGGGGACCATCGCAGCCAGACGTGCAACAAGGTTAATTGCTTCTGTAAGCATCCTCAGAGAGGGATTCAGGACCTGGAGCATTGGAGTACCGAAGGTGATTTGGAAGAACCGAAGCGAAGACGTAAACTGCATTTGAGCTACAGAATAGGTTGCCATCAAATCTTTGAGATACTTTTCTGAATATCCGGTTGCTTCTCGAATAGCCTTCAGGAGAGCGTCATATGCTTCCACTCCTTCTTTGCCAAGGTATCTCAACGTTGAGAGCGCGAGGAATGGCATAATTTGACGTATACCGAACGTTTCATAAAGAAGCTGCTGCAAGAACATCAAGTACTCTTCGCCCCTTCCTTGCTCAGCAGCCTCTTTGCGCCACTTCTCCAATACTTAAGCCGAAGCAATGACCGCCCGGGAGAGGTCGCCGAATTTCCCTTCAGCGGTGTAAAGCTGTGCGGGAAGAGTTTTTCCGGCCTCAATCGCTGCAGCATTCATTTCGTTCCATGCCTCGGTCAATGTCATGAAGAACTCGTTTACCTTAGGCATACCCATCCGTGCGAAGATGCGCCGCAGCATATTACCAGCCTGGCGGGCGGGAACACCTGCTCTACCGAAAGCTGTAATCAAGGCGATAGTCTGTTCGAAAGTCTGATTAAACCCAATTGCTACTGACATAGCGTTCTCTAGAGCTGCTTGCAATTCGGGAATGGTGTACTTCGACTGCGTCATCGCGTATGCGAGCTCATCTACAACTTGGGTCGCAGTGATCCCCGTCCGCGCGAAAACGTTCATTATTTCGCCCAAAAAAGTAGCCTCTGTAGCAAGCTCACGCCCTGAGATAACTGCCAGGTTGGCAGCGTCGTATGCTTCCTCCATAGCCTCCTTCACAGAGCGTCCCGTCCGGTAGAGGTTCTCCATGGCCTTCGCGGCGTCGGCGATGGCGTAGGGGGTGCGCATGGCGAATTCGATGGCGGCTTCGGTAATCTCTTCGATGCGGCCACGGGCCTCATCCGACAGGGCGGCAAACCTGACGATGGCCTCTTCGGCCTCGCGGGTGGGCTCAATGAAAAAGCGTTGCATACCGGCAGCGAGGAGCATCTGCCCGGCACGCAACGCAATCAGGGCGTAGTAGGTGTAGCGGAACGCCGCCCTGCGGGCGTTGTCCATGGCGCGGGACATCTGGTTGGCGGTGACTCCGACCCCGCCGATGGCCGCCTGCGCCCGCTCGCCCGCCCGGGCGACGTTGTTCAGCCCGCGGACCGCCGGACCGGTGGCGTCCTGGCCTTCGATCCGGAGGGGGACGTTTATGGGGGTGAGAGGCACCTAGCTACCTCCTCGATTCGAGCTCCTTCATCTTGCGCTCGTACTCTCGGTGCTCATCGAGCACGAGCTTGAGGTACAAACGCCTCTCCCAGGAAGGCATCGAGAGTATCTCCGACCGTGCCCAGTGATAGTTCGCCGCGAGGACGTGCACCTGGGCTATGGGATCGAGCGCCCCGTGCCCGGGCACGGTCACCTGGTAAAAAGGAGGAAGTCCGCAACGAAATCCACCGGAGGATCGAAAACGACCTCCGCACCACAGCGAGGGCAAATCCCCTCAGACGGGGGAGTAACGCCGGGCTCGTGTTCGTTGTAGAGCCGCTCCAGGCGTTTGATCTCCGCCGCAGGAAGCTCCAAAAGATCGCTGTAGGAGAGCTGACCCTTTGTTACGGGTCCGAGCTCTGCGATCGCCATCGCCAGCGCGTGGAGGGTAATCCTCCCCAAGTCCTCGCCCATGTTGAAGAGCTTGAGCTGATCGTCCACGGTCAAGAACCCCATCCTCCCCTCCTGGTACGGAGTGCGTTGGGGATCGAGCGTGGTGATGGGAACGCGGAGCTTGAACGGGAGGAGGCCGTCGGGGTCGAGGCCCTCGATGTCTTCAATCTTCTTCACCTCTAAGCTCTTCAAATCCACCGGGAAATCGACCCGCTCGCCGCACGAGGGGCAGGTGCGGGAGACTTTAGGTTCCTCCTCGGCAAGCTCCGCCTCGATGAGCGCCATCTGCCAGAAGATAAACTGGGCGTCGGCCCAGGAGAGACGACGTATGACATCG
>QMNL01000349.1 GCA_003647755.1 Candidatus Coatesiibacteriota bacterium | reverse complement strand
GAGACAGTTGTGTGAACACTCCCATGCCAAAGGAGCTTCTGAAGAGTCGTGATGTTCCCCTCGCTCTCTCCGCGGTTGTTCGCAGCCACACCGTTGGACGTGAGCACAGCTCCAAAAACGTGCAAACTCATAACTAATCCTCCATCTTTTCACTGGTTTGTTTCTCATCCTCAATTTCTTTGCCTTTGTAGGACGCAAGGGCTAACAGCGCCAAATCTCGTGTCCTCTGCCAGTTTGGCCCGCTGAAGACCGGCAATAGATCTTTCCAGCTTGCCTGCAAGGGTGCATTTGGCCTTCCGCGCGCAAAAAGGTCAGCCAGCTCGGCTCGAAGAGTTTCAGCATTCTTGGCTCGCATCAGGCCGGTTCTCATTCGCTCAAACTCACGGTCAAACGGCATTTTCTCGCCTCTCTGCTTGGCCTGCGCTGCCACAGCACCCAAACGGTTGCGAATGGCGGCGTGCACCGCCTCCACCAGCTTCTTGTCGGCCTCATTCGGCCACGGCATTTGTGCAACCATCTTAGACAATCCTCCTTTCTCATATGACACAACTCTGTAAAGCTCCTTTGAGAGCATCAATTGACTGAAGCCTAAAAACCAATCCCGACCGTTGGCGATGTTGTCAGCGAACAGCCCTCTGCATTGGCTGGTCGCGACGAAGTAACCGGCGTCGGGGGTCGGACTCTTTTTTGTTGGTTTCTGTTCCCTGATGATCACCCTGTTGGGCATCATTCTCCGGGCGATGTCGAAGAGCACCAACTGCTGTTGATGGACTTTCTCGATCGTCTCGACATCAGTCCGGGTTCTCTGTTGGCTGGACCAGGCGATTGTGCCCATTGTAATGGCGGTTGAACCGACCACTCCAAGATCATCAAGTGCCTCTTGAGCCTTGAGGACCAGAAGTGCCGATAGCGACGCGTCGCCAAGGCCGTCTGCGGAGAGATCTTTGATGGGGGCGCCAAGATAGCGCAGATAGCACCTGTTATACAAGCTCAACCGCACAACATGAGGAAAGACAACCGCATATCCACGTCTCTTGTCCGGCTTCCCATCTAGGCCCCGGTGATGCAGTCTGTAGTAGAGCGATGCAACTGGCGCGAAGATGAGACATAGGGCTCGCTCCGGGCGCTCGTCCACTGATGTTACGGCCATACTCCCGTGACGTTCTGCGGCACCCGGAAACAGCCATCCTTTGATTCTTACGGTGGGCTTGAACTCGCCCTTCGAGTTGAGAACGTTCCCAGAGCACACCGCATGGGCATAACGACCCTTGAACGGTTTGTAGCGCACTGCGACTGTCTTGTCTCCAAAGCTGACATTCTGTCTGTTGTCAGGTGTCCCCTTGGGGATCATATTTTGCTTATTATGTTGCAAGAATGTCATTCGTAGCGACTCGCTGAACGCAATCCTCTCAAGGTCCCCCATTGGATGCTTTCTGTGAGCCGCGAAGTCGATGAGTCCCGCCTTGTCACATCCAAATGACTCCTGAAGCAATGGGGGGAGCCATTTTTTCGGCTTCTCATCCCAGAAGAGCTCAACGTGGCGGTCGGAAAGCTCCCAAGAGAGGCCAGGGAACGTCTGACCGATCTCGTCGAAGTACTTTAGCGTCATGTAGAGCCCGGCGAGCCCTACCCGATGCAGATACGTCATGCCGGGGTCAAAAAGTCCAATTCTCATTCGGTTTTCCATTCTGCTCCCCTTAATTCATCGTAGATTATCTTTCCTCTTGGAGATATGAAGTACAGCCCTTCTCGTCGCCACTGCAGCCATTCATTCCCTCTCGGTATGTTCATCGGTATGGACTGCCTTTCGAGCTGCCCGCGTGTGAAGTCCTCCTCACGAACAACCTGAATTGTCCGACTCGCCTCCTGAATCGACCGGTCGCACCTTGTCTTCCACAGTCCATCGAGCCAACCAGATATGGCCTGTCTCTTAATCGCAAATGAGTATTTCGATGCGGTTGCCAGAAACGCCCGGCTCAGGTCAGATTGCGACTTCGGCTCGTCGTCGCAGACAAGCTCGAGCCATTCGTCAACGCCTCGCCATTGCTCGTCATTGTAGGGCAATTTTGACTCGGTCCTCATGAAAATGGCTGGCGCGACCTTGCTGGGTTCATCATCTGTGCGGTTCACGCGGCCCAGTCGCTGGATCATCGCCGGAATCGGCGCAGCGTCGGAGATCAACAGGTCGGCCGATATGTCGAGGGAGACCTCAGCCACCTGTGTCGTAACTGCCAGCATCCCAGGCTTGCCCGGCGCAAAGCCATCGATGACTGCTCGCTGACGTTTCAGCCTGTCCTCGTATCGATAACGGCTATGGAATGCCTCCACGGGATAACCCCTTTTCAGAGCCTCATCGAACGTCTCAATGGCGCGCCTAACGGTGTTGCATATCCACAATACCTTCTCGCGCCGCTCGAGCGCCTCGCAGACCTGGTCCCACGCATCAACGATTTCGCGTATAGACGGTCGATAGCGTTTGGCCTTCTCTCGTTCCGGTGGGCCATAAATGCGCCTGATCTCACCACGCATCCGGCAGGCGCTTTTCAGCGCCTCAATCCTCGCTGGCGGCAGCGTAGCCGTCATTAAGAGCACCGGAGCGCCCGGAAAGGTCTGGAGGAAACGGCATAGGTACCCGAATACCTTGTCAGAGAGCGCATGAATCTCGTCAAAAACAAACGCTGACCTTAGGATCGACGGAAAAGCGTATATCCCTCGTCGGTAGTTCTCCATCAGACCCAGGACCGTGTGCGCTGTGCAAACGACCGCGGGGATCGCCCACGTCTCGAGAGCCTCGAGCCGCATGCTGCGGAGCGCAAGCTGTGTCTTACTGCGCGGCGGCATGTTGTCCATGAGATCATAATCAACGTCGGCCCTGTAGTTGATGAGTATCGCCTCGAAATCGGGATCCCTCAGATACCCCGCAAAACCCTCAGACGCCGTAACCGTGGTCGGATAG
>QMNL01000348.1 GCA_003647755.1 Candidatus Coatesiibacteriota bacterium | reverse complement strand
GCACGCAATTGCCGAGAGTAATGGCGACCCCTCAAACTACCTCATCGCCGTCCGCTACCTCGACACGCTTCGGGATATGGTTTCCGGCAAGGACAACAAGGTTGTGTATATGCCATTCGAGGCTACCGGCGTCCTCAGCGCCATCGGCGGGATCAAGGAGATGCTGCAAGGCGTGGGCAACAAAAAGGAGACATAGCGTTGAGATTCATTGTAACATTTGAGCGCGATGAGGACGGCATGATCGTCGTTGAATGCCCTTCAATCCCCGGATGCGTCAGTCAGGGCAAGACGGAGCAAGAGGCGCTTGAGAACATCAAAGACGCGATAAGGCAGTGCCTCGAAGTCCGGGCTGAGCGGGGGATGCCACTTACAGTGTCGATGCGTGAGGTCGAGGTTCTCGTTTAGTGACGAAGCTTCCGCTGCTGAGCGCGATGGGCGGGATCAAGGAGATGCTGCAAGGCGTGGGCAAGTCCACGAAGTCTGAAGGGAGCGGAGATATATAGTATGCACGGGCCAGCGACGCCGCGCAGTGGTTGACACCCAACTTCGGGACGTCCTGCCAGCCAAGGCCTCGGCGTCGCCGGCCCCATGGCCGTCTAGGCGGCGTTTGCTGGAGCGGCAAGGACGCTAAGCACTAGGTTGTTCAGCTCATCTGGAAGCCTTCTCATCTCGTTCTGAGCCTCCTGCACGATCGCCCGCCGCCTGCCATCGTCGTGCGTGCCATCCAGCTCCTTCTTCAAACGCATTAGCTTCAAAACCGCATTCAAGTTCGCCGTGTCGCGCACCCCCGACCGGACGAACTCAGCGAGCTCATCCGTTACAACCCCATTCAGGAACTTCCGAAGCTCGTCCTGCGCGGCGCTGTCGATCTCAAAATCCCTGTATTCGGGCATCTCCTTTGCGTTGATCCGTATAACGACGTATGGGCTCTTCATCCCTGCCTCCTCTGCAGGTCTGCCATCACTCGTTACAAGCTCGCTGCCAGCGGAGAGTTTGAACTTCTTCAGGATTGCGGACGCGCTCTGCTCCTTGTGCACCAGGACGAAACGGCCAGATGTCAGAACCTTCAGGTCTGGCTCATTGAACGCGAGGTCCAGACGCTCCAAAAGGACCTGATCGTTCCTGTTCAGCAGGTTGTAGAGCTTACGGCCCAGACCCAGAACCTCCGGCGCAAGCGACATGAAAGCTAGTTCCGACGCAAAAACCGCGAGCTGTGAAAGCCCGCTCAGCGCCTCGCCAAGCCGCTTGACGCCATCTGCTCGGAGCTTGTCGATCTCCAGCATCTCGATCGACAAGTGCAGCCTTTCACCATTGTAACTGGGCGTGTAGAACACCAGTGGGTTGGCATACTCGGCGGCCCCAAAACTCGACAGGTGGTCGAACTCGTCAACCCCTGTCCGCATCACATTGATCAGCCGCGGCCCGGACCTGCCCGCCCCACCAAGCCTCGCCCAGCTGGACACCAAAACTTCCGCCTTCCCAAACATGTCCCTCGTGTCGCCAAAGGCCACGTGGAGTATCTCCACGTACAACGGCTTGCCGATCGCGACTTGCTCATAGTTCGGATCCGCGAAGTGCACCTTCTCAGGTTCGGAAAGACCCCCCTTGTCGCTGAAGAAAACTGGCATATTCACTCCTTTCAAGCACCATTCATCTGATCAACACCGTCCCGAGCGATGACATTCATTACGCTCTCCATTTGTTGTGGTGCCCAAGCAGCGCAAAACCCATCCATATCCCCCTCTTGTCCGGGACGCACAGATCTCAGCGGGCGCCTCGAGATGCGGGATTCGGGGCGGGGCCACAGACGATTGGCTGTCCCCCATAAGCGCTGCCACGTGAAGGTTGGCCGGGGGCATGCGAAATAGCGGCGTTTCAGTGCCGGGCTTCGCTCAGAAGGGGTAGCAGACCTCCATCATCGTTAGATGGACTGTCAACAACTCAATAACGATTAGAAGCCCGACGGCGAGCAACACACCAAGACGCTGGAACCTCCGCGGGAGAAGGTTTTGGATAGAAAAGGCAAAGAACGCGCCCATACCGATGCCCACCGGCAGCAGGTACCTTCCGTTGAACGCCCTGAACTTGCCGACCACCATTGTTCCATGGGCTATTTGGCTGAAGACAATTGATGCGTGGACCATAACGGCGTAGGCTAGCCACCTCAGTCTTTTGGCAGTCTGCGGTTTGAGGAGATGCTTCTTCCAAAACAGTTTCAGTGCGACAGCTCGAAAGAACCCAAGGCCCGCCAGGCCGAACAGGAAGTATGTCAGATTTCGGCTCGTCTCTGATGGCGTGAAGCTCGTGTGGCTGGCTATCCTGAAGAACCAACCCGTAGTGAGCCACACCCGGAAACTCTCCGAGCCGAGAATGTCAACGAGGCCGATGGGGACAGGCAGTCTTGGCTCTGGCCTGAAGGTTGTGGCGGTTACAATCGGCAACCCATAGAGAACACAGTTTCGGACGAACCACCAGCCACAGACGGCGGCGAGAACCATAGTAAACAGGGCCAGTTTGTGCGAGGCGCTCTTTAGGCTTTTGAGGCCATGGCCTCTTTCCTTCAACCAAACCAGCAGAAAGACGAGCGGGACCGCCGTCAGGAAGAGGAGCTTGGTGAGGATGCCCAGCCCGACGATAACGCCGAGCGCGATCACTCTCTTGTGCGTGAGGGGCGTCTCCGACCATTTGAGCGTCAGGTATAGGAACAAGGCGTACATCGGGATTAGCAGGTGGTCATTGTTGATGCACGCCTGATCGAACGTGAAGAGTGGCGAGAACAGAAGTATCGCAGGCACAAGTAGCCACGTAGGCGACTGCACTCCAAAGAGAAGTTTGCCGGTCAGGGCGGCGATGATAATTGTGAAGGTTGACAAGATAACCGAGAGGAGCCTCATCGCCAGGACCCTCGTGCCGATCGGCCTGTCGCCCAGTATCACGTCAATTGGCAGCATGAGCAG
>QMNL01000347.1 GCA_003647755.1 Candidatus Coatesiibacteriota bacterium | reverse complement strand
GTATATTTTTGCGTGGCTTTTCAGTGTGTCCATTACATCTTAGGTTGGTTTGTTATGAGAACGATTGTTTGCGTGAAGCAGGTTCCTGAGTCGGGGTCGGAGATCACGATTAACCCCGAGGACAACACTCTCAATCGTGAGGCGGCTGAGGCCGTCATCAACCCGTTCGATGAGTATGCGATTGAGGAGGCTCTGCTGTTGCGTGAGCGTTACGGAGGGGATGTCTGGGTCATCAGCATGGGGCCATCGCAGGCCGAGAAGGCGTTGAAAGAGGCCTTGGCGATGGGTGCGAACGAGGCGGTGTTGCTCAATGACCCGCATTTTGCGGGTTCGGACACGTTGGCGACGTCCTACGTGCTGGCGCGGGCGATTGAGAAGATCGGCGATTTTGACCTGGTGATCTGCGGGAAGCAGGCGATCGATGGAGACACGGCACAGGTTGGGCCGGGTGTTGCGACGCGTCTTGGACTTTCGCAGCTGACGTATGTGAGCAAGGTAGTGGATTTGGACCTGGAGGGCCGAACAATCACTGTCCATAGGATGCTTGAGAGCTGTGTTGAGTCGGTTCGTGGGCGCTTGCCGGCGTTATTAACGGTCGTCAAGGACATCAACCAACCTCGCTACCCCTCGCTTTTGGGGATAAGAAAAGCCAACAGGAAACAGATTCCGCGTTGGGGTGCGTCAGATATCGGTGCGGACGGGTCGCGGATCGGCCTGGGCGGGTCTCCTACGGTGGTAGAGAGAGTCTTCACTCCGCCCGTTCGCTCAGGCGGCGAGATACTGGAAGGCGAGGTTGACGAGGCCGTGGAGAAGTTGGTGCAGAAGCTTGGTGCAGATGGCTTGGTGTGAGAGGGACAGATAGTTGGGCCAATTGAAGGTAGATACTGATCTTTGCACTGGATGCGGCGAGTGTGTTGGGGCGTGCCCGGTATCCGCACTCAGCGTGGTGGATGGCATTGCGACCGTGTCGGAGGCCTGTAATGACTGTGGTGCGTGCATTTCCGTATGCCCGGTGGGGGCCCTGTCGATCCCAATTGGGGAGCGCCTCGAGGAGATGAATCTTCAGGATTACAAGGATGTTTGGGTATTCTGCGAGCAGGAGGGAGGTCGCATAGCCAACGTTACGTTCGAGTTGCTGGGCAAGGGGCGGGAGCTTGCCGACCGGCTAGCGTGCCGGCTCTGTGCGGTTCTGCTGGGACATGACGTTTCTGATCTTGCCAAGCCTCTCTTCCACTACGGCGCAGATCGCGTCTATTTGGTTGAGGATAAGCTTCTCACGCCGTATAGGACTGGTCCATTCGCTCGTGCGTTTGTCTCCCTGGTCAGGAAATACAGGCCTGAGATCGTGCTGATTGGTGGGACGACTTGCGGCAGGGACCTTGCCGGCGCCGTCGCTACGAGGCTTGAGACTGGGCTGACGGCGGATTGCACTGGCCTTCAGATAGCGGATGATGGGCGGAACATGCTTCAGACGCGACCGGCGTTCGGCGGGAACATAATGGCGCAGATAAGGTGCGAGAGGCGTAGGCCTCAGATGGCGACCGTTCGGCCGAAGGTCATGGAGATGCCAACGCCGGACGAGGCGAGAACCGGCGAGCTGCTACGAGAGAAGCTCGCGATCGAGGACGACGAAATTCTCACCACCGTCCTTGAGTTCATCAAGAGCGAGGGAGAGGACGTCAACCTCGTCGATGCTGACATCATTGTCTCCGGTGGACGCGGGCTCGGCAAGCCGGAGAACTTCAGCGTCGTCAGGGAGCTTGCCAAGGTACTGGGCGGCGTGGTCGGCGCCTCGCGAGCGGCGGTCGATGCGGGGTGGATACCGTATCCGCACCAGGTCGGCCAGACTGGCAAGACAGTGCGGCCTAAGCTCTATGTAGCGTGCGGGATATCAGGCGCAATACAGCATCTCGCCGGGATGCGCACCTCCGATGTCATCGTTGCCATTAACAAGGACCCGGAGGCGCCCATATTCAAAGTCGCTACTTACGGTATCGTGGGCGATCTGTTTCAAGTGGTTCCGAAGCTTACGGAGCGTCTCAAACAACGACTCTGATGCGATGGCCGTCGCTAATATTTTGGTCATTCCCTCCCGATAATTCCTACATAAGTTGGTTTGACAAAGCTCAGCAGTCGAGTGCGTGAAAATCATTGTGGCCGTGATTTGAGAGTGCTACAGAGCGGTTCGTCCTTCTAATGAGGGTCGGTAATTGCCGTGGATCGGGATGCATCATTATCGTGCCTTTTTTGATCAGTCGTAGCCGTGTGGAAAGCAGTATCTAGCGCAGTTTTGACGCCTGGACTTCAGGTGAATGTTTATTCGGGGCCTGAAGCTGCAGAGAAGGCTGCTACGGGTGTCTTGTCGGTTGTGGGTCCGAAAACGACCCTTTTCCGAATGGTGAACCGGTGGAAGAATCTGGTGAGGGGGGAACAAGTTAGAGTGGTCGGAGTGCTTCGAGAGAGTCTGATCAGTTTCGATAGCGCCGTGGATAGATTCATGCCTGATGCAGGCGTGCTAGCGGTTCCTTTGCCGTCAACTGTTAGTATGCGTATGCTTAGGCAGAATGTGCGGGTCAAGGTGGGCTGTGCGTGTGCGTTTAGGCCCTTTCAAATGAGGCCCGGTGTGGGAGCTTTCCCCCAACAGCCGGGGATTGTGGTTGATGTAAGCAAGGGTGGTATGCTGATCTCCTCGGAATCCCCGCCTGCTAGTGATTACCTTCTCGTTGCGGTAAGGCATCCTGCTGAGCCGGAATTGGAGGCTGATGTGAGGGTGCTCCGCCTGAGCCAGGCATCGAATGGTGCCTATGAGGTCGCAGTAAAATTCGTTATCATCGACGCACAATCGCTCGAAAGCCTTTCGCTGTTCATGGCTATGCAGTCGGTTAAGCAGAGCGGGAAAGAGTGGTGAAGGCAGAAGACAGCTTAGCTCGCATTGCTAGATTCAAGACGATCTCCATAGAAGAGGCAAAACCCGGGATGATTC
>QMNL01000346.1 GCA_003647755.1 Candidatus Coatesiibacteriota bacterium | reverse complement strand
TAGGTTGCACCTACGGCTACTATTGTAGTCCCCCTTCGGGGAACTCAAACCCAGCATCACCTCAATCCCAATTCCACTCTTGTTTCACCCAAAACACCGACCCAGAGCCAACAACCCAACACATCCGCAGCCCGTTTTGGGGAAACTCCAAGAGCAAAGGGCCTCTCGACCTATTATGGCAGCCCTTAGCTGCGATACTGGCCCATCATCCTCGCAGAACAGACGCACGATGGCGCAGATTCCCCTCAAATCCCGCCAGCCTCGATCAAAACCTTGATCACACCAATGTGCCCTGACATAATCACCAATCATTAGGGTGAGGCGAAAATCGAGCCCATTTTTGGTCCGGGGCGACCGGATGCGATGAGCTCAAGCGATTGGGCTCCTATTTGGAGGATGATTTATGCGATCTGTGAGCGTTTTGGCCTTGGTGGTTTCCGTGATGCTGATAGTTGCCTATGTTGGCTGCGGCGGTGGAGAACAGACAAGCGCCCCGAAGGCGCCTGCCCCGGCCGCAAAGCAGGCACCGGCCGGGGCCACGGAGGCTACGGAGGCCAACAAGGTAGTTGCCAAAAGCGGTGATTTAGTTGTAACCGAGGGCGAGGTGGATAAGCTGCTCGCCAGAAACCGCAAATACAGCATGATGATGACCGGTGGCAAGATGCCGCAGCTGACGCCACAGCAAGAGGAGCAGCAGAGAAGGAACACGATAAGAAACCTCATGGTCTCGAAGCTCTTCTTGAAGGAGGCGAAGGCAGATAACCTGACCGTTACGGACAAAGAGATCGACGAGAAGCTCAGCCAGATCTACAAGATGTATGGCGGCAAGGAGAAATTCCTGAAAGTCTCTGGCCTTTCTGGAACGAGCGACGAGGACCTCAGGAAACAGATGGCCGACACAATCCTGAGAGATAAGTACATTCAGAAAGAAGTCTATTCAAAGATCACGCAGCCGACAGAGAAGGAGATGCGGGAGTGGTTCGAGAAGAACAAGAGCAAGTTCAGCACTCCAGAGATGGCCGAGGTGAAGATCATCACGGTGAACGTTGCCGAGGGGGCGTCAAAGGCGGACGTTGCGAAGGCCAAGAAGCGGATTTCGGCACTGGCCGAGCGGATCAGGAAGGGTGAGGCCTTTGAGGCAGTGGCAAAGGAGGCTTCCCAGGACAGATGGGCGCAGAAAGGCGGCGACATGGGCTTGATTCGCAGAGGGCAGGCGAGGCTGGGCGACAAGTTCGACGAGGCAGCGTTTTCGGCCAAGGTGGGCAAGCTGATCGGCCCCATAAGGACAACGGCAGGATTCTGTTTGCTCGAGGTAACGAAAAAGCAGCCGGCCAAGACAAAGACCTACGAAGAGGCGAAGGGCCAGATCGAGAAATGGCTGCCGGGGTTGAAGAAGTTCAAAGCGATGGGCGAGTTTATGAACAAGAAAAAAAGCGAGATGAAGATAGAATACGTCGGTGAGGAGCAGCAGCCGTCGCAGCAATGACATTGCCAATTGTCCTGGCCTCAGCTTCTCCGCGGCGGGCCTTCCTGTTGAAAAGCGCCGGGATACCGTTCGAGACCGTCCAGCCCGGCCAGGTTGAGGGAAAGCCCGGCCGGCCCAGTGACCCGAGGGAGCTTGCCAAGGCGCTAGCCCGTGCCAAGGCCAAGAGCGTGGCGACCGGCTCAGACCGCATTTTTCTGGGTTGTGATACTCTGGTCGCGGTTGACAAAACGATTCTGGGCAAGCCGGCCTCCCCTAGCGATGCGCGGCGAATGCTCAAGATTCTCTCCGGTCGCTGGCACAGGGTCATCACCGGCGTCTGCGTTCTGGACCCGCGATCTGGGAGGAGCTTCTGGATTGCGAGGAGACAAGAGTCCGTTTCGCGAGGCTTGGGTCAGATGAGATCGAGGCCTACGTTGCATCGGGCGAGCCGCTCGACAAGGCGGGCGCATACGGCGTGCAGGGCGGTGCGGCTTCATTCGTGGTCGGTCTTGAAGGACCGCTGGACAATGTAATTGGTTTGCCGGTGCGGCTAGTCCGCAAAATGCTCCTTGAATTGAGGGACACAGTTGAAGACGTTTAAGCTCGCTCCATCGATACTGTCCGCCGATTTTACGAAGCTGGGCGAGGAGATCGCCTCAGTCGAGAGGGGCGGCGCGGACATCATTCACATCGACGTGATGGACGGCCATTTCGTGCCTAATATCACTGTAGGTCCTCTCGTTGTCGAGGCAGCTCGCGCCTCGACCAACCTCCCGCTCGACGTTCACCTGATGATCGAGCATCCCGGCCTCTACATCGAAAGCTTCGTGAAGGCCGGGGCGAACATGATTAGTGTCCACATTGAGACAACTACGCATCTCGAACGAACCATCGCAGCGATCAAGGCTCTCGGCGCTCAAGCCGGCGTGGTCCTGAACCCGGCGACTCCGCTCAACTCAGCGGAGGAGATCGTTCCCATCGTGGATTTTATCCTCCTGATGTCGGTCAATCCGGGGTTCGCAGCACAGAAGTTTATACCATTAGTCCTGGATAAGATCAGGCGACTCAGGGCGATCCTTGACGCCAGAAACCCGAACTGCCCGATAGAGGTTGACGGGGGCATCTCTCTTCAGAAAGTCGCCGAGGTCGCACGGGCTGGCGCCTCGATCTTTGTTGCTGGCTCCGCGATTTTCGGGACACCAGACCCCGAGGGGACGACCAGAGCTTTCAAGGAAACGCTCTCGAGGCTTATGTCCTGAGCTCGGTGCTCTGCCCTAGTGGGGGTGCACAGCAAGCGACGCCGCTACAGGATCGGGCCCCGGGTCTGAAACACCACGAAAGGGCCGACACGTTGGCCGCGGTCTGGGGACGCGACTGGGCCCCAATAATCAGGTTGACGCAGATGGTCGTAGGCATTTGGAGTGCGGCGGCTTGACGCCGCTTTCATTTGCGGTGGCTTGACACCGCGCTCCAATAGACGGTTTCATCACTTTCCGAAAGGCGATTGCTGCAGCCTTGATTGACATAGGACAGATGTCGCGTCAAGCCGCG
>QMNL01000345.1 GCA_003647755.1 Candidatus Coatesiibacteriota bacterium | reverse complement strand
CGTCAAATATCTATTCGAAAAGTCGATCGATATCGGCAAGATGACCTCGGGCCGGAGGGTCAAGCTGGTGGTCGATGCCGGTAACGGGATGGCCAGTCAGCTTGCGCCTCGTCTGCTTAGGAGAATGGATTGCGAGGTCGTTCCCCTTTACTGTGAGTTCGACGGCAGTTTTCCTAATCACTTCCCAGACCCTACTGTCCCCGAGAACCTCTCCGCCTTGTCAGCAAAAGTCGTGGAGACAGGTGCGATGGCGGGGGTCGCCTTCGATGGGGATGCTGACCGTATCGGCGTATTAGATGAGCGAGGCCGGCCGATATGGGGCGACATTCTGCTCCTGCTTTATGCGACGCAGGTGTTATCCGAGCACCCTGGCGCGAAAATCATATCGGAGGTCAAGTGCTCTCAAGTCCTCGGACAAGAGATCGAGCGCCTTGGCGGGAAGTCAATAATGTGGAGGACGGGACACTCGCTGATCGAGCGCAAAGTCCTGGAGGAGAAAGCCCTGCTCGCTGGCGAGATGAGCGGCCACATGTATTTTGCCGATAGGTATCTGGGCTATGACGATGCGCTCTACGCCGCCTGCCGACTGGCAGAGATACTCGCTCAGAGCAAGGAGTCGCTCTCCGAGTGGATCAATTCCTTGCCCAAGACTTACAGCACACCCGAGATACGTGTGCCGTGCCCAGACGAGGACAAATTCAACGTCGTCAAGAGCATTGCGCGGGAACTTAAGAAGACCCACAAGGTTATCGACATAGATGGTGCAAGGGTTGTATTCGAGAAGGGTTGGGGGCTCATTCGCGCCTCAAACACGCAGCCTATGCTAGTGCTCAGGTTCGAGGCGGAATCGCAGGAGTCGCTTGAGGACATAAGGGCAAAATTTAGGCGTTTGTTATTGGAATATCGGTCCGTGGATATTTCTGGAGCCTTGTGAGATACAGAGATGCTGAACAAAAAAATGCTGGAATCGTTTAAGAACGTGCTCATCGAACGCAGGGCTGCTCTGCTTTCGCAGGCCGCAAAAACGCTCGAAGAATCATGCGATGGGTCGAGTCCTAAGGGCGGCGACTTTGCAGACATAGCGTCCCAGGAATCGAACAGGACATTGAAGCTCAGACTGCGGGACAGAGAGCAGAAACTTCTTGCGAAGATCGACAAGGCACTCGCGAAGATCGATAAAGGAGTCTATGGTATATGCGAACGGTGCGGCGGGGACATCAGCTTGGAGCGTCTCCGGGCGCGGCCGGTCGCAACGCTGTGCATCGCGTGCAAGCAGGATCAGGAATCAGAGGAAGTCTGATTTGCCTGTGTGCCACGTTAAGCTTGCTGGGGCGGTTGCTGAACGGAGGTATTAATTGAGTAAGATTGTGTTGAGAAGCCGTTGTTGTCGTGTGGTAACCGTTTCAGTTGCCGGCCTTATCTTCATACTGCCGCTCCTGCTCCTCGCTCAGGACGTTATAGAGTATAAGCAGGCCTATGATGCCTACAAGGCAAAGAATTGGGCCGCTGCCCACAAAGCTATCGACAAGGCAGTTAAGAAGGACCCCGCGAATCGGAAGTATCTATATCTCAAGGCGCTGATCCTCTTGAGAGAGAAAAGGAGTGCGGAGGCCATCAGGATTCTCCAGAAATGTGTAAGCCTCAAACCTAACGACTACCAGTCTTTGTTCCTTCTCGGACGGCTGTTTCTAAAGAGAAAGGACTACCAGAAATCCGCAGACTCGTTTGAACAAGGGCTCGCCTATCGGCCGGGAGACTATCAAGGTAGTTATGGTCTGGCGACGGCATACGTGAAGCTCCACAACTACAAGAAGGCCGCGAAAGTTCTCTCAAAGGTTAGGGGGAAGGCTCTGAATCGTTTCCAGTTCAATTATCTTTACGGTCTTGTTTTGCGGTCCTTGGGGAGGTATGAGGAGGCAATCAAGTATCTTGAGAAGGCCAGACTGTTAAAACCTGAACACGTTCAAACCCAGCTGAGCTTGGCCGATGCCTATCAGCGGTCTGGGAAGCAGAAGGAGGCTATGGCGATTCTGAAGCCACTGTTGGCCAAGAAGCCTGGCAACGTTGAGGCGCTGAACACGCTGGGCGAGGCGCAGCTTGGAGCAGGTGATTACAAGGCCGCGCTGTCAACCGGCAACAAGATGACAGTCATTGCGGCGAACGATTACAGGGGTTACATGCTTCGGGCGAGATCTTGGCAGGGCCTTAACAGGCCGGAGAAGGCGGTTCCGGACCTGAAGAAGGTCTTAGAATTGGACAACGGCGGTGCCTGCAATGCTGCGACTCTCTTGGCCAGTATCTACTACCAGCGCAAGGAGTTCCTCGTGGCGGAACAGTACTATCGCCGTGCCTACAAATGCCAAAGGACCGTTACTCCGCTCCTGATGCTCGGGCACTGCTATTACAGGGAAGGTCAATATGATAAATCTCTTCAGACTTATCAGAAAGTTTTGAAGTTGGACCCGAACAATGTCGAGGCGCAGCAGGGCGTCAAGTCGAGCAAGGAACAGCTAAGCCGGAAGCCCAAACAAGCGAAGAAGTAACACTGATGTTCGGCCGGCAGTGTAAAGACCGCAACGTTTGCTTCCGAGGTTTTCAACTCCCGGCGACCTCAAGGTGGGCAGCCAGATGGGAGAAGTCAGATAGTTGTGTTAATCCCTCTGTCGGATTGGGAACCATTCCTTCAAAACAGCCTTTAATTCACAGAAGCTAGCGTCGGCGCAGTTCGCGATCCCCACTTTTCGAGCTAGCTTACCGAACCATGAAGCCGACTTGCTCTTTCCTTCTTGGCGCAGCACATAATCCAGAAGGAGCTTTGGCTGACAAGGCTTAGGCTCCTTCTCATGCCACCATCCGTTTTCCCGGCCAAGTTGCTTGGCGTGCTCAAGTGTGACATCGAGAATCTTGCCAACATAGGGCGAGGTGGACCATACCCAGACCTCAAGTTCGGGGTCTATCACAATCACCTTGCTTCGGCCCTTCCAACCCATTTCCGCCAGCTCCTGGGTCAGCTTCT
>QMNL01000344.1 GCA_003647755.1 Candidatus Coatesiibacteriota bacterium | reverse complement strand
CGCCGTGCTCGGCGTGATGGCAATCGGCACGATCGCATGGGGATTGGCGGGGCTCACTTCCCTCGCCTGTCCCCCCTACGTTCCCCCGTACCGACCGCCATGTGCTCCTCCGGCTTTATCCGCTTGTTGGCCGTGTGAAGAGCCCGCCTTCTTCGAGCTGACGGACCTTCGAGTCATACCGGAGAGACCGATCCGCGGAGAAGCGGCCACTATCCGGTGCACGGTCACCAACACGGGGCAAGGAAGTGGCTCACAAGAGATCGTGCTGCTTATTGATGAGGGGAAGCACGATTCCCGTCCGTTGCCACTTGCCCCCGACGAAAGCCAGACGGTTTCGTTCTCGTATGTCTTTCCCCATGCTGGTGAGTACAACGTGAAGGTTGCAAGCGACGATGACGCCGATGAAACGACTGTGGACGTTCGCTTCGTGGAGACCCGTTGCCCCGGCGAGGCCGATCCCTTCGCTCCCCCCGAAACCATCGTGCATCTCCGCCCGCGTACGGCGGTGGTCTTCGATCCGCTCGGGCGTGGTGACGTAGGATGGAACGACTTGGTGGCTCACGGTTTGCAGTACATGCCCGAGGAGATCGGTGAGATCGCAGTTTACTATTCGTCACACGCAGCAGACATGGATTCGATAGCAACAATGCTTGCCGAGGGGGAGGATTTCGACCTGATTGTCTATGTCGGCTGGTTGTACGTTGATGCCCTCGATTATATTGCGCGTGATTTTCCCCAACAGCGATTCGCGGTAATCGGCGCTTGGTGGACCGAGGCGCCCAACGTGATGGCGATTGACTTCCGCAATGACGAGGGCGCAGCGCTCGCCGGGGCACTGGCTGCCCTGGTTGCAGCCGAGTACGAATACGATCGCGTAGGTGCCATTGCGGGGTTTGAGAACCTCTATTTCTGGGCTGCCGAAGCCGGGTACCGCTTCGGGGTGCACTGGGCGAATCAGTGGTATGAAGACGCTTTCGGCTCAGATCCAAACGTTCACGTGTCATACGTCTATACAGGAGGCTTGGCTGACGCGGAGCGTTCGCACGACGAAGCGATCAAGCAGCTTGAGGAGGGAGCTGGCGTGCTGTTTGGCTTCTGCCCTCGGGAAGACGCGGCGGGGATTCAATCAGCATTGTCGGAATGGGCGAAGGCATACGAAATAACCAGTGCTCCTCCGTACTATCTTGGATTTGATGCATACGCGGACTGGCTTTTCGCAGGTCGGTTCTCGTTGGGGAGCGTCGTGGCTCGTGTAGATGCGGCGTGCTACGCGGCCCTGCGGTCAATCGTCGAGGACAGCTTTGCGGCGGGCACGACCTGGATGGGGCTCGCTGAGGGAGGAGTGGCTCTCTCCACGGAGGAGGATCTCCTGAGAGAATTGGTGTTTGCCGTGGACGCGGGATTGGCCGATGTCTCCGATTACCAGGAGACCATCGATAACTGGATCCGAAACCGCGAATCCATCCCTGACTGGGTCTGGCAAGCGGTGGCAGAGCTTCGATGCCAGATCATCGCAGGGGTGGTTGCCCTACCCGTTCCCGAGACGTACGAAGAGATGGAGAGGATCCGCGCAGAGTATCCATGAACTAACCGATGAGGCCACGACGCGCACGACGGTCTAGGGTCAGGTCTTGCAATCCAACACTAAATGACGTAGACTCTTTTCATGACACGGCCGTTGAGGATCGAATACCCAGGCGCAGTGTATCATATCACCACCCGCGGTAATGCGTATCAGGATATCTTTCTCGATGACACCGATCGGGAGAAGTTCCTCGAAGTACTGGATCAGACGGTGGAGCGGTTCAACTGGCTCTGTCACGCGTATTGTCTGATGATGAACCACTACCACCTGCTGATCGAGACAGTTGATCCCACTTTATCCCGGGGGATGAGACAGCTCAACGGGGTGTACACGCAGGCGTTTAACCGGCGGCGCGAGCGGGTGGGACACGTGTTCCAGGGAAGATACAAGGCGATCTTGGTGGAGAAGGAAGCGTATCTCCTTGAGCTAGCGCGATACATCGTTCTCAATCCGGTCAGGGCAAAAATGGAGAAGAGCCCGAAGGGATGGGAATGGTCGAGCTACCGGGCGACTGCAGGGTTGAGTGAGGTCCCTTCGTTTCTCACTACCGATTGGATCCTCAGCCAGTTTGGAGATGAGAGGAAGAAGGCGCAACGTCTGTATCGGAGGTTCGTCGCAAAAGAGACGGGGAGATCTCCGTGGGATGACCTGAAAGGACAGATCTACCTGGGGAGTGAGGGATTCATCGAGAGCATCCCCAAACCGGGAGCAAAGCTGAGCGAAGTACCGAGGAAACAGCGTCTTCTCGATCGTCCAATACCGGAAGAGATATTCGCTGATGCAGCTACAGCTGATAAAGGAATCTTCACGGCATATCACGGTTACGGGTACACGATTGAGGTGCACGGAAGCCACGTCGCCCTCGGCCGTGGCGTAGCCGGGGGAATTTACGTAGAACCGATCTAGAACTCTTTTCCCGCTTTTTTTCAACATTTCCTTGACAAACGGATGGTCTGTAAGTAGAATTTTAATTGCTTTTGCAAATTATTTGCAATAAGAAGCGTTAAGACCGCTTCGAGGAAGGCTGTAGGTGAGACGAGATCAAAATGCACGAGAAACGTCCGTTGTGCATTTAGAAGGAGGGAGGTTTTGAAAGCAGACGCCCGCTATAAAGAACGGCTGCGAAGCCATCACGATGCCCTGGCCCCCCTGCGTATGCTCGTAACCCCGATCACCGACTTCACCACGCGGCTTCAGGAAATGCCGACGAACGGGCAACCCCGAACGATCTATATCCATACGCCCTTCTGCACCCATAATTGCACCTTCTGCAACCTGAACCGCCGCCGCGAACGTCCTCCCGAGGAATATGCCGACCTCATCGTGCGAGAGATCAAGACCTACGCCGCCTATCGCTATGTCAGTGAGGGCCGTTATGATGCTATCTACTTCGGCGGTGGAACCCCAACCAGCCTCTCCCCTAAGGCCTTGCAGAAGATCTT
>QMNL01000343.1 GCA_003647755.1 Candidatus Coatesiibacteriota bacterium | reverse complement strand
CGCCCACCACTGGAACTGATACGGGTCTTGTTTGGCAAGCTCCATTGCTCCGGAAATGGACACTGGCTCGCCAACGACGTCGTAACTGTCCTTGATATGTTCGCCGAAACTATCCTGAAGACGGTGCTTGATTAGCGCTATCGCCAAGTGAGTTATGTCGATGCCGAGCCATCGCCGGTTGAGTCTCTGCGCGGCAGCAATCGTTGTCCCACAACCACAGAATGGATCGAGGACGATGTCCCCCTCGTTGCTGCTGGCGCTGATGATTCGCTTCAGAAGAGCCTCCGGCTTCTGCGTGGGGAACAGCTGCTTGATCGGCGGCACACGCCCGATGTCCCAAACGTCATCAAGCCGAACGCCTTCGGAATCTTGATCCGCCATTTTCGAGGGTAGTCTGCGCCCATCTTCGTCATGTCCGGACACAATTCTCGACTTCCCAAACCGCCTCAACGTTGAAGGCGCTCGCTCCATGAAAAGCTGATTGAACGTGCGCTCGCGGCTTCTAGTCTTGGCACAAAACAGAATCACATCGTGATTGCGCTGGAAGGAGTACTTGCCCGATGGCCACTTCCTGTAATGCCAGATTATCTCATTCAAAAAGCATCCAGGGAAAACCGCATCCATGAGCAGCTTCAGGTAGTGGCTTGCCGTTGGGTCGCAGTGCAGATAGATGCTGCCGGTCGGCTTCAAGACGCGGCGAAGCTCCACCAGTCGCGGGGCCATCATCGACAGGTAGGCCATCATATCGTTATGGCCGAGAAGCTTTCGAAAGGCCTGCATCGTCTCAGAGACCTTTCCTCCTGCCTCGACAATAGCCTGATAGGATTCCGCCGCCTCCTCGCCCCAGAACCAGGTGTCCTCAAACGCCTTGATCTGAGCCTTCGAGCGAGTCCCATTTCCCTCGGCGAACAAGATATTGTAATCCTGGTTGCTCTTGAACGGTGGATCGAGGTAGATGAGGTCGACCGACTCATCCTTGATGTGCAGCCTCAGGACGTCCAGATTGTCTCCGTAGTAAAGGATGTTCTTGCCGGACATTACTTCGCCTGAATCATTCGTGGATCGCGAACAAAACGTTTTCGATACAAGCCGGCCCAGCAACGCATCATTCCGCAGCGCCTTCCTTCTCTATCGCCCTGATTTTGCCTGTCCTGCGAGCGTGCCTGCCGCCACCAAACGACGTGTTCAGCCAAACTTCGACGATACCCTTCGCAACCTCACCTCCCAGCACTCGCCCCCCCAAGCACAAAACATTTGAATCGTTGTCATTTCGAGCCATCCTCGCCATGAACTCGTTCGTGCAAAGCGCGGCGTATATCCCCTTGAACTTATTCGCCGTGATCGACATGCCGATCCCCGTCCCGCAGATCAGAATGCCTCGTTCGGCGTCGCCGGCAAGAATCGCCTTGCACAGCTTCCCGGCGAAGTCGGGATAATCAACCGAGGCAGGACCTTCTGTGCCCAGATCAACAACCTCGTAGTCCAAAATCCGCAAATGCTCGATCAGCGCCCGCTTCAGCTCAAAGCCACCGTGGTCGCTGGCTATCAAGACTCTCTTTCCCATAACAACTCCCTAATGACCGAGTTTTACTCTCAGCTCATCGATTATCAACGGCATCGCATCTCTTATGGTCCCGAAAGCCGCCTCGTAGGCCTTTTTTTCAAGCCCATACGGGTCAGGAACATCCAACACTACCATTTTCCGCTCCACGGACGGCAGGATAGAGCTCAACTGCTCCGCGTGTCCCTTGCTCATAGCCACGACCACGCCTGCCTCCTCAAGCATCCTTCTATTCACCTGTCTTGACACGTGATCAGAGAGATCAAGCCCGTTTTCCGCCGCAACCTCCTTCGCCCAATGCGAAGCACCGCGACCCTCCAAATCCAACGTCCCAGCGGACTTCGCCACAACACCCTCAATCTCAAGCACCCTCAGCTCCCTTTCAAGCAACGCAGCCGCGAGCGGACTCCGACAGATATTCCCGCTGCACACGAATAAGACCTCAAACTTATCCCCATCCGCCTCAGCCAACTTCAGCTACGCCTTCAGAAGGTTCATGGCCTCGAGGCGAGTCTTCTCCCTCTTCTGGAACGCACCGCGAACGGCGGACGTCATGGCAACGCTTCCTGGCTTGCCCACGCCCCGCATCGACATGCAGAGATGCTCCGCCTCGATCACGACTAACACCCCCAGTGGGTTCAGCCCCTTCATGATCATGTCCGCAAACTCGCTGGTGAGCCGCTCCTGCAACTGCAACCGCTTGCATAGCGTCTCCAGAACCCGAACAAGCTTTGAAAGACCAACGATCGCTCCCTCACGCGGGATGTAGGCGACATGTGCCTTGCCCAAGAACGGTAACAGATGATGCTCACAAACCGAGTATATAGGGATATTCTTCACCATCACCATCTCGTCGTGTTTCGTCTGATAAACCTTGCTCAGCAAGTCCCTGGGGTCCTGCCCTATCCCCGAGAATATCTCCTCGCACATCCGCGCCACCCTGTCCGGCGTTCCAACTAAACCCTCTCGCTCAACGTCCTCGCCAATCCCCTCGAGTATCAGCCGAACGCCCTGCTCTATCTTCTTGGAGTCCATATTATCAGTACCTCTTATCTCCGCATGTCCTCAAACCACAATACTCCACCCAGCACAAAAGCGATTGATCTCATAGATCAGAAAAGATAACGCCACCTGCCCATCCAGTCAATTGCCGGCCCAGTCTCTGGGGCGGAGAGCCTCCGCTCCCAACCGGGTCCCCATAGGTGCCCACGGCGCTCGGATAGCTGCTTCAATCTGCGAACAAACTGGCTCGGCTCGCATGTGCCGAGCTCGCCTATGGCCCAACATGTTGCCGACACCCCGGGCACCAAACCCCACGATGCTACAGCGATCTATTGGACAGCCTCAAGCAGCGCTCTCTACCACCCGCGTTCCGATTTATCTCCTCTTCGTGCGCCTTCGTGTCCTTCGTGGACAAAAGCTTCATAAACCTAAGCAGCCCACTGAGCGCCTCGCAATGCCACCCGCCCCT
>QMNL01000342.1 GCA_003647755.1 Candidatus Coatesiibacteriota bacterium | reverse complement strand
CAGATTGAAGGATCTCATGTTGACATTGGGATAAAAATTTTAGAGAAATTCGGAGTGGAGAAAAAAGTCATTGATGCAATGAAATCTCATCATGAAGATTATCCTCCAGAGACACTAGAAGCAGTGATAGTCCATGTAGCTGATGCAATCTCTGGAAGTCGTCCCGGTGCAAGGAAAGATACTTTGGAGAATTACCTGAAGAGGTTAGAAACGCTTGAGAAAGTTGCCCTTTCTTTTGAAGGAGTTCAAAAAGCTTATGCGCTTCAGGCAGGAAGAGAAATCAGAGTATTTGTAAAACCAGAAGAAGTAGATGATCTTAAAGCCAGAGAATTAGCTCGACAAATTGCGAAAAAGATTGAATCAGAACTTAAGTATCCGGGAGAAATAAAGATTACTTTAATAAGAGAATCACGGATAGTTGAGTATGCGAGGTAGAAATGATATAATGAAAGAAAGGTCGTAGTTAATCAAAAAGTCAAAAATATGACAAAAGGAGATCTTGTAAAAATTCTTGCCAAGAAAGCAAAGTGTTCAAAGGCTTGTGCGACAGCTTGTTTGAATACAATTCTTGATGAGATTACTAACGCTCTAGCTAAAGGAAAAACAGTGGCACTGACTGGGTTTGGTACTTTTTTGGTAGCAAAAAGAAAAGCAAGAACAGGTCGAAATCCACAAACAGGAGAAAAGATAAAAATTCCTGCAAGGAAAATCCCTCGCTTTAAACCCGGAAAGCAATTAAAGAAAGCAGTGAAATAACACCTTGTTTTTTTTGTGATATACAAAAACCCCGTCGCTAAAAGCAAGGGGTTTTTGTATTCTTGAGCGGGATACGGGAGTCGAACCCGTCTTTTCACCTTGGAAGGGTGACGTTGAACCGCTCAACTAATCCCGCATTTTCTTTCGGAGAGCCGGGATTTGAACCCGGACTAAATCCTCCCAAAGGACTCGTGCTACCATTACACCACTCTCCGTATAATGCATTTAGCATTTTACTATAGAGAAGCTCATTTGACAAGTACTTTACTTGCTTTAATTTTTCTCTCTGGGGTATAATAAAATTAATGAATAAAGAAACTATTCTTCAGCAATTAAACATTCGTCAACAGTGTAAAAAATATCCACTTCCTATATGGCAGTGCCCTCAATTTATTTTTGTGGTGATGGGGGTAGTCATTATTATTTCTACTCTTTTTACTTATAGCATTAGCTTTAAATATATAGATGATCCCTTGTTGGTTGCATTAATAGTTCTTTTAATTAGTTGGATTCTCTTGATTATGGCATATATAGTTACTCATGGAGTAGAGAAATTGGCTGATGCTGCTCGTCTAAAAATGGAGTTTTTGACGATCATGACACACCAGTTAAGAGCCCCTTTTGCTAATTTAAAATGGATCATTGATCTTTTGGTATCTGGAAAGATTGGTACAATATCCAATGACCAGAAAGAATACTTAGATATTCTGGCGGAAAATAGTAAAAGGCTGGAAGAGTTAATAAATAAAATAATTACTGCATCTAAAATCGAGGCAGGACAATTTCCCTTGGACAAGAAACCCTTCTCATTAAAAGAATTAGTTCAAAGAGTTGTTACTAGTGCACGTGCTTATGCAGAAGCTTCTAATGTAAAAATCACACTCAATATTCAAGAAAATCTTCCCAAAGCGTTTGGAGACCAAGCTCGCATTAGAGAAGTAATAGAGAACTTTTTAGATAATGCTATTAAGTATAGCAAAGGTAAAGGAGAAGTAGAAATTTCAGTATTCAAGAAAGATAAATCTCTCTATCTTGAAGTTAAAGATTCAGGAGTAGGTATTCCAAAAGAAGATCAGAAATATATCTTTCAAAAATTTTTCCGTGCTAAAAGTGCTTTCAAACATCAAACACAGGGGTCAGGACTTGGTTTGTTTATAGCAAAGTCAATTATTCTTGCTCACAAGGGAAAAATAGGATTCAAGTCTCAAGAGGGAAAAGGAAGCACTTTTTGGTTTACTATACCTATTGCTGAACAACAACAATAAATTTTTAAAAAATTTTATTAATTAAATATAACGACAGAGAGAAACAACAAAAAAGTTTTTCTCTGTTCTAAAACTATGAAAAAGATCTTATTCATCGAAGACGAATCAGTGCTTCAAAAAACCTTTGAAAAAGCCCTGAGAGCAGAAGGCTATGATATAATTTCTGCGCTTGATGGAGAAACAGGTCTTAAATTAGCTCAAACGCAGAAGCCTGATTTAATTCTTCTTGATCTTATCCTTCCTCGTTTAAACGGTTTTGAAGTTCTGAAAAAACTCAAAGAAGATCCTCAAACAAAAGAAATTCCTGTGATAATTCTTACTAACTTAGAGAGAATGTCTGATATTGATAAAGCTCTAGAACTGGGAGCCACAACTTATCTTGTAAAGGTTAATTATAGTCTAGAAGAGGTGATAAAAAAGATTAAAAAGACATTGGGAGACAGTGAAGAATAGATTAGCAAGAGGATACTTAAAAAAATATGCAAGTTGAACCAAAAAGATTAAAAGCTTTTTTATTAGATGCGGGACTAGTTGAAGAAAAGCAGTTTGATAAAGCCCTAAAAAAAGCTCAAAAGACAGGGAAAAGGGTAGAAGATGTTTTAGTCTCAGAAGGGCTAGTTTCTCATGAAGAGCTTATTCGGCTTAAAGCCTATATTTTGGGTATTCCTTTTGTGAATTTAGAGAAAGAAAAGATTCCGCCGGAGGTTTTGAAAATCATCCCTGAGCCGATTGCAAGATCTCATAACATTATTGCTTTTAGAAAAAAAGGAAAGGATCTAGAAGTAGCAATGCTGGATCCTGAAGATTTAAGAACCATTGAGTTTATAAGAAAAAAGGCTAACCTTCGAATTTTACCTAGGCTTACAAACCCTGCGAGCATTAAAAATGCCCTGAGACAATATCAGAAAACTCTCGAGGCTGAGTTCGGAGAACTTATTAAGAAAGAAGCGGGAGGAATTAAAGTAATAAAAGAGAAACCGCTTGAAGAAGAAAAAGAGCTTAAAAAAGTTG
>QMNL01000341.1 GCA_003647755.1 Candidatus Coatesiibacteriota bacterium | reverse complement strand
CAGATAGCCTTCGTCGTCCGGGGCGAGGTGTTCGCCATGAAGCGCACCGGCGGGGAGGCAATGCGACTCACCAGTAACGCCGCGCGAGATTATGGTCTTGCGTGGTCCCCCGACAGCAGAAAGCTGGCATTCGTGTCAGACCGCAGGGGGACGAGGGATATCTTCGTCATGGAATCGGCAGACAGGCGTGAGCCGATGTTAGCCAAGTCGAGGCTGCGCAAGATCACGCCGCTCGCTACATCAGAGGCCGAGGAGTTCTCGCCGAAGTGGTCTCCCGATAGCAGCAGGATCGCATATCTTGTGGACCGGGGCGATCTGTGGGTGATGAACCCGGATGGGTCAGGCAAGCGGATGCTCGCCAAGGGGCCAGAGATACGCTCAATCGGATGGTCCCCCGACTCACGATGGATAGCTTGCAGCAAGGATGTGGGGTATTGGATCACTGATATCTTCATCATATCCGTCAAGTCCGGCAAAATGCACAATATCACGCAGTCTGCCTCGCAGGATTACATGCCCGTGTGGTCGCCGGACGGGACGCGGATTTTCTTTCTTTCCGACAGAGAGGGTTACATCGAGGAGTGGGGCGAGAGCGATGTGTGGCAGGTATTCCTGACGAAGGAGGTCCATGAGGACTACTTGCGCAGGCGGCAACAGTATCGCGAGGACCTGCCCGACGAGGAGCAGGAGGAGTTGCTCGCCACTCCGCTGAGAAAAACGGCCAGGATCAGGATCGACTTCGCAGGTATCGACCGCCGGGTCGAGCGTGTAACATCGCTGAGCGGGACCGAGTGGGCACTTGCGGTCTCGCACGACGGCCTGACTTGCGCGTTCTCCAGCCGCGCCATCGGCAAGTGGGAGACATACGCAATCAACGAGTTTGGCATGAAGCTTCGCAAAATCGTCAAGATAGCGCCGCGGCAGATCGTCTGGGGCCCGAAGGACGAGCGGGTCTTCGTTCTAGGGACTAAGGGCTCGATCACGGTAGCTCATTTCGAGGACAAGGGGACGGCGAGGGAGAAGATTCGGACCAGGCTCGTCCCCTACGTGGCGAAGATGGAGATCGACCACAAGGCCGAGAGGCGACAGATGTTTCTGGAGGCGTGGCGAGGTCTCAACACCTATTTCTACGACGCCAACTTCCACGGGGTCAACTGGGCGGCTGTCAGAGATAAGTATTTACCGTTGCTCGATTCGGTTCAGACGCACGAGGGTTTTCTACAGATTCTCCTTCAGATGGCCGGCGAGCTGAAGGCCTCGCATGTGGGTGCGTGGGGTGGCGGAGCTCACAAGTGGGACATCGCCTACGAGACCGGTCGCCTGGGCCTCCGCTTCGACCAGCGCTGGACGGGGGATGGTTTGAAGGTTGCGAGGGTGATTAAGAACGGTCCGTGCGACAAGCCCGGAAGTGAGGTTAAAGTCGGTGAAGTAATAACGGCAATTGACGGCACGAAGGTGAGCAAAGAGCTCAACTACTGGAAGCTGCTGAACGGCAAGGTTGGGAAGAAGGTCGATCTTTTGGTGGCCAGAAAACCGGGCGGCAAGACGAGAACAGTAACGGTCAAGCCCGTTGCATGGTGGGGGCTCTATCAGAATACCTACAAGATGTGGGTCGCCGCCCGCAAGACGCTGGTCGATAAGCTCAGTCATGGCCGCATCGGATACATCCATGTTCAGGGCATGAACATGCGCAGTTTCAGGACCTTTTTGCGAGAACTCACGACGGAGGTGCGCGACAAGGAGGCGCTCATAGTCGATGTTCGCTACAACGGGGGTGGCTACACGCACGACCGGCTTCTCTCGGTCCTGGGGCGGCCACCCTATTTCTACTTGCAGGACAGGTCGGGTGCCATACGTGAGTATCAACCTACCTTTCACTGGGAAAAGCCTGCCGTAACACTGACGAACCAATACTCCTTTAGCGACGCGGAGATATTCCCGTTCTCGTTCAGGAAGCTCGGACTCGGCAAGCTCATCGGTGTGCCGACCGGCTCCGCAGTCATCGGGACCGGCGGTATCAGGCTCTTGGACGGGACCTGGTTCAGGATCCCTAGCAGCGGGTGCTACACCCTCGAGGGGAAGACGCTTGAGAACATGGGCATCAAACCGGACATATATGTAGAGGACCCACCCGAGCAGGATTTCAGCACTACTACCGATGCCCAGCTCGAGATGGCGGTCGAGGTGCTTCTCAAGCAACTATCAAATAAACAATAAAGGAGGAGCCATGAAAACCATAAGAAGAGCAGCAGCTCTCGTCTTCGCGTGCCTGGCATGCCTGTCCTTCGTTGCACGCGGGACCGTTGCCTTTGCCGATACCGACGGCCAATCGATCGTGGGGGCCAGATTCCCATCGCTCTCGCCCGACGGGAAGACGATAGCATTTACGTATCTTGGCGATATATGGACGGTCTCTACAGATGGTGGTCGCGCATCCAGGGTAACTGTCCACTCCGCCCTTGACGGCCCGGCGTGCTGGTCGCCCGACGGCAAGTGGCTTGCTTTCACTTCGAGAAGGGAGCACAACGCAGACGTCTTCGTTGTGGCTTCATCAGGTGGCCTCCCGAAGAGGCTCACCTTCCACGGAGCCTATGACAGCGTCTGCTCATGGTCCCCCGACGGCAAGCGCATCCTCTTCTACTCCAACCGCGAGCTGAACACACCCGTGTGGGGTGGTTCGATCTTCGCCGTCGCCCCAGACGGCGGTCTCCCCGCACGGCTTATCGATTGCTCGGGAAGCTCGGGCGCTCTCTCGCCAGACGGCACCACCCTCGCCTTCGTCCGTGGCGCAACGCCCTGGTGGCGCCGCCGCTACCACGGCAGCGCCAATCGAGACATCTGGCTGAAGCGCCTCGACGGGTCTGCGGCCGTCCGCCTCACCACCTTTGATGGCTCTGATAGCGACCCCATGTGGTCTCCTGACGGGAGCAAGCTCTACTTCCTGTCCGATAGGGACGGGGTCACGAATGTCTGGGTCAAGCCCGTGCGCGGCGGAGAGCCCAGGCGGGTCTCGGATTTTGACCGCGACGGGCT
>QMNL01000340.1 GCA_003647755.1 Candidatus Coatesiibacteriota bacterium | reverse complement strand
GACGGCGCAGGCTGCGACATTGCGGCAAATGATGGCATATTCTCCGGCTCGTTCCGTGTCGATCGGGACATCCCCGTGAACCGCCAGTACACACTCGAGCTCATGCCGCTTATTGACGGCGAGCCGGGCCCGGCATGGCCGTATCTTACCGTGAACGACTGAGCTCTCTCTTAGGCAAACGCCTGCTCAATGCCTCACGACTGGCGTTCGCGGCAAACCGACCAAAGAGGAACATTATAGGGACGCCACGTTTGTGCCGAGCGAGACCGCTGTTCATACCGCTCGCACACAAGAACTACAAAAGCTCCTACTCTGTGTCTCTGCGTCTCTGTGGTTCCTATTTGGCTAATGGGCTCCGCAGATGGAGAAGAAACGCCCCAGAGACCCCCTCTGTTATCTCTTTTCGCACAGCGCAGAACTTCAACAGCGGAGGGGACACTTTTGAGATGTGGTTGAAATCCCTGCCGGTGAGAACGAGCCAGAACCGCTCAGGGCGTCCGGCTTGCAGCCATCCCTGCGAAACCTGGTCGAACGATATAATCCATTGCGGAAGCCAGACGACCTTTGTCCGGCCGCGTGGAGTGAAATATAGGCGAAACGCGTATGATGCGGACTTAGAGACCAGGATTGGTGGCAGGTCTCGCTCGCTCTGGACGAGTCGTTCAAGCACAGTGCGCATCTCCTCGACGCGCCAGAGCTCGTGACCTTGCACATACACAGTGGCGGCTGTCCAGAGGGTAAGAGCGATCATGAGCCCGACTGCAACCGGTTTGAAGAGCACGTTTGGGCGAAGTCGTGCAAGCGTTTGAACGCCCTTGGCGAGGCATACGAGGGCTACCGGCGCGAGCCACAGCGAGACTCTCTCGGCGCACATCGGATAGAACCGAAACGTGGCTGCTCCAAGACCTGTCAAAATAGCGGCCGCGGAAAAGACCGCCGCCGAGCGGTCCTGCTTGTTTAGGAACATCGCGGCCAGCCTGAACACGAGCCCGGCCAAGACAACCAGCAAGAGAACCCGATCAGCTGCACGAGTTGGCTTGGCACGCGCAGGGTCGCTTGGCACAGAAGCAATCTCGGCATCTTCGACGACCAATGAAATCTCACTCCCATTGCTTCCCAGCGAAACACTGGCCTATCCACGACGAGCCGCTTTTGTGTTCTTGGCACAATCAAGAATGTGCCTCGCCCACAAAACATTTTGATGCGGCGTGTCTTCCGATTAAACTACCGCCATCAAAACGATCGGGCAAATAATCTTACATGTTTTAGAGGGGTGACGACTTGGCCGGAGAGGCGGGACGACTTGCGAAGTTCCTCTGGACCTACAAGCTCGGCAGAACACGGCTTTCCTATGGGCCAATCTTCGTCTGGCTGGAGCCCACGAATCGCTGCAACCTCAGGTGTCCGCTGTGCCCCACAGGTGAGGGTCTTGGACGTAAACGGGGCGAGATGACGATGGATCTGTTCCGTCATATCCTTGAGAAACTCAACGAGGCACCGCCGCTTCTTTTGACGCTACATCTTGCTGGCGAGCCGCTGCTGGCAGGGAACATCTTCGAGATGATAAGGCTGGCAAAGGAGGCCGGCGTTCAGACCACGCTCTCCACCAACGCGACCCTCCTTTCGCCAGAGATGAGCCGACGGCTCATTCAGGCGGGCCTGGATTCGATACGCCTGGACTTCAGCGCAAGCAGAGAGACGTTCGAGAAGGTGCGCCTCGGTGCCTCCTGGGAGAAGGTCTATGCCAACATTTTGGGACTTCTTAAGGCTAAGGCCGAGCTGAACGTCCAGCGACCGATAGTCAGGATCAAGGAAGTCTCGCTGCCCAGTGCGTCGCACAGGGAGAGGGTCAGGGCGATGAGGGAGCTCAAGTCTCTATTCCACGGCTTCCCCGTCAAGGGCTTCAGTTCGCTTGAGATTCACAATTGGGCGGGCGCCTTCGCCACGGAGCACGAGGACCTGGGCGAGGCGCACCGGCGGCGCAGAGGGCTCAGGCCGTGTTCACACCTGTGGACAAGCCTGGCCATAACGTACGACGGCCTCGTTGTCCCCTGCTGCCGCGATCTCGAGGCGGAGTGTGTCGTAGGCGATTTGAAGACGCAATCGCTCATGGACATCTGGAACGGAGAGAAGTTGCGGGCGATGCGAGAGGCCATGGTGAAGCGCGACGTTGGCCACGTCGCTCTCTGTGCAAAATGTTCGCGGCTCTATCAGAACCCTCGATTCGTCTTCTACACATTCGGCTTCATCTACATGCGGCTCGACCAGCTGTTCTCGGGCATAGTCAGGGCTCTGAGCAAACCACGACGGTAGGGCTTGTGCCGATGGTGCCCACTTTATAGCGTGCCATTGTCTCTGAGGGAGGTTGTGCTTTATGATAGGAATACTGTTGTATTACTCGTGTGGCTTAATCTACCACGACATCATGACGATGATATTTACGTTGAGTCGTGGTTTCGCGGCGGCTACTCTTGTTCGATATTCACCTAGGTTGTTGTGACGAGGCGCCAAGATCGGATGCGTTCCCTGAGAGAAGTTTTTCGGCCGGAGGAGGAGCTGCTCCTTCTGCTTATGCGCCGTGAGCTGGACGAGGCACAGAGGAATCGCGTCAGTCAGATAGCCGCCGGTAAGCCCAACTGGGCACGCTTCGCACAGATCTGCGATCGTTTCAGACTCGGCCACATCATTGCGTTCAATCTCAAGGCCTATGGTAATGAAAGCATCATTCCGGACAACCTATTGAAACATTACAACGCTCTGCTCATGTCCGCGGCGGTTCGGAACGAGTTCTGGGTGTTGGCCCGCGAGCTCCCCTCCATAGTCGATGTTTTCAGCGAGAGCGGTATCGCTGCGATGCTCTTGAAGGGACCCGTCGTGGCGATGTTGAACTACCCGTCGCCCTGCTTGCGGCTGTTTGGGGACCTCGATTTCCTGGTTCGACCTGACGACCTTGATAGAGCCGCCGAGGCCTTGATGAAAGCAGGATTTCAGGTTCCGCGGAATAAGCAGGAGAAGATCAGAACACGCAGCGAG
>QMNL01000339.1 GCA_003647755.1 Candidatus Coatesiibacteriota bacterium | reverse complement strand
TTTCCGGCAGATTTTTGATTGCTTGGGCATCGCTTATCTTCAAAGTCTTTATCTCAGCCTCTTCCATCCTTGCCTCCATTATCGAAGTTTTCTTTGGATCAAAAGCCCCCGGTTCAATAAAAACATTATTTGAGCCCATCGACATAATTTGGCCTACTATCAAATGCTGAGCACCAGCACCAAGAGACATCATTGCTACTACCGCCGCTATTCCGATAACAATACCAAGTATCGTCAGAAAAGAGCGAACTTTATTTGTCTTTAGAGCAACCCAAGCGATTTTGAATGAATAGAGAATACTCATAGTCTTGATTTATTTAATAAGTCCATCTTTTGCTAGCCTTCGGCAAGCAACAATTTGATCATCAACGATTCTTCCATCTTTTAGCTGAATGATACGCTTGGCCATCTGAGCAGTATATTTCTCATGGGTTACCAAAATAATAGTATGACCTTGATCGTTCAAATTTTGCAAAATATCCATTATTTGCTGACCTGATTTACTATCCAAGTTTCCTGTGGGCTCATCGGCAAATATAACAGAAGGATGATTAACAATAGCACGAGCAATAGCTACCCTTTGTTGTTCTCCTCCTGATAGTTGGTTGGGATAATGAAATAGTCTATGAGAGAGGCCAACTTTTTCTAATGCCTCTCGGGCCATTCTATCTTGTTGTTCTCTTGCAATACCCGAATAAAGAAGAGGGAGTTTTACATTATCTAATACAGTAGTTCGAGGAAGCAAGTTAAAACTCTGAAACACAAATCCCATTTCTTTGTTTCTGATTCGAGCCAGTTGATCATCGTCTAGTTCATCAATACTTTTGCCTCTAAATTTATAAACTCCCGAAGTAGGTCTATCCAAAAACCCCATAATGTGCATAAGAGTTGACTTTCCCGAACCTGAAGGTCCTACAATAGCTACAAACTCTCCTTCTTTTATCACAAAAGAAACCCCATCTAAAGCAACAGTGGGGACAATACCAGGATATATTTTCTTTATATCCTTTGCTTCTATCATTCTATTATTTTTTCTTTAAAAACGTAATTACTTTATCTCCCTCCTTCAGACCTGAGATGATCTCAACATAGCCATCGCTTCCTTTCAAACCAACAGAAACCTCTATCAATTTATATCCTTTCTTGTACGGAACTCTCACGAAACTCTTTTTATCTTGGTGCAATACTGCCCTTGAGGGAATTGCAAGTACATTGCTTCGAGAATCAGTAACGATATCTACGTTGGCAGTCATTCCTGGTTTTATTCTTTTATCTGTTGTATCAAGACTAACTTTACTTTTGTAATATACAACACCACCTATTATAGTCTGGGCAGGATCAATTTCTATTACTCTTCCTGAAAATTCCACCCCAGGAAAAGCATCAAGAGTAATCTTTGCTGGATTGCCTAATCTCATTTTTCCTATATCTACTTCAGCAATATCTAACTCAATTTGAAAGGGATTGGAAGGAATCAAGACAATAACTGGTTCTCCTATCATTACTTGTTCTCCAATCTCTTTATTAATTTTTACCACCTGCCCATCAACCGGACTTCTTAAGGTAGCTTTATAAATTTGATCCTCAAGCAATCGGACTTTGGCTTTTGCTTGATCTAATTTAGCTTGATACAAATCAATGTCTTCTTGACGTGGCTTCGCAAGTTTGAGCGCTAATTCATCTTGGGCACTTTTTAGCGCACCTTGAGCAGAATCAACAGCAGCTTGGGCACTATCAATAATTGATTTATTGGTTATCTTAGTTAAAGATATAGTTTGTTGAGAGTTTATCACATTGGCCAAAGATGTATTAATGTAGGTTTTGTCAGTGTCTAAATAACTCTTATAAGTAGAAGAAACCACATTTTTCCATGCTGGTTTCTCGCAAGTTTCTCGAATACTGACCAGCGCATTATATACCCTCTCAAGAGCAGTTTTGGTCTTTGAAATTGCGACATCAATATTTTCATTTGTGGGATTTTGTTTTGCCACACTTAAATAGTGTTCTATCTGTTTTCTTGCATCATTAATTATGGATTTCTGTTCTCTTACATTTATACTATCTTGATCATTTGAGGTAAAATAAGTTCTTTGAATCAAATCTACATCACTAGCCGCAGCAGAAACTTTAATTTCTGCACTATCTAAAACAGTCAGAGCACTCTCATATGCTGAACGAAGATTTTCCGCTGCTTTTGTTTTTGCGTTTTCTAAATCTTTTTGAGCATTTTCTAAAGAAATTTGGGCATTCTCTACAGCAGTTCGAGCAATCTGAATTTCCTCAGGTCTAGCACCAGCAAGCAATTTATCCAATTGTGCCTGTGCTAATTTTAAAGAGGCTTTTGCCTCATCAAGCTGAATACTGAGTTGAGTAGTACTAAGTTTCATTAATTTTTCTCCTTTCCTAACCTTGTCTCCGATTTTGACATAAATTTTCTCTATTCTGCCTCCTTCTTCAAACCCTAAATTTATCTCCTCTCCTTTCTTTACTTGACCAACAGCAGAAACCTCTTGAACAATATCTCTTCTCTCAACCTGAGCCAAACTATATAGATTGTTTTCTCCAGAGACAAAAACTTTACACACTCCTCCTATAATTAGAATCACTGCCGAGATAATAAAAACGATGATTTTTGGTTTTTTTAATATCTCCAACATATTCTCAATTCTATAACAAAACAATCAAAAAATCAAAAAACTCTTCATTACTTTTTATTGGAAATCTCGAGCAAACAGCAAAAATAAACACAGCAAAGCCAATTGTCAAATACATCATCAAAGAGAACGCTCAGAAAAAAATTAATTTTCTTTAACAGAAACTTCTCTCTGATAATCAAAATAAGAGAAAACAACTAAGTAAGCAGAAACAAAGATCACAGGAACAATAACAAAATATATAGCCTGGTGTGAGAAAAAAATTCCAACCAAAGCAAGAATGCCGGAGATCTTAAACAATTTAGATGCTCTTTGATGGGTATGTTCCCATACTTTTTCACTGCTCAGAGTCCAGGGAGTTTTTATTCCAATAAACCAGTTTCTTTTTGCTT
>QMNL01000338.1 GCA_003647755.1 Candidatus Coatesiibacteriota bacterium | reverse complement strand
TGGAGGTGAGATATGAAAACTGCAAAAGTCGCAATCAGTATCAACAAAAAAAACGCTCAAGCGCCTCGACCATCTCGTTAGGAAGCAGGTTTTCCCCAGCCGGAGCAGGGCAATTCAATTCGCCAGCCCTGATCGCCTGCCTATGCTGTCTGTCGCGCCAGGCAGCGTTCTGGGAACGGGGTGCTGCCAGTCTAGGGCGACTTGTGCAGCTTGACGACGAGGTCGGCGAGGAGGCCCAGGACGCCGATGATGACGCCGGTTAGAAGGATAACAATCTCCGATTCCTTGAAGTCGTGCAGGATGAACGAATCGTAAAGGCCCTTGATGACGCCAAGCGTCAGGAACAACCCCGAAAGCGGGACAAAGACCTTCAGTGGCTTGAAATACATTATGGTCTTCATGATGAACATCAGGTAACCGTAGGTATCCGCAATGGGGTGGAAGGTAGATCTGCCCGTTCTAGGCCAGTAGTCAATCGGGATGAACGCCACGTCGCGTTTCTCGCTCAGAAATGCCAGGGTCATCGTGCCCACCCAGGAATGACCTTCGGGCGTGATATTGAGGTATCTCGTAACGATGTCCTTCCTCATCGCCCTGAAGCCCGAGTTGAGGTCCTCGATGTGCTCGGAGGTGATGTATTCAGCAAGCCTGCGGATTATCTCCTTGACCGGTTTTCTGAGCCACGGGACCGTTCCCGCCTCCCTTGTCCTGGCGCCGATGACCATGTCGTAGCGGTTCATAAGCTCCAACAGTCTCGGAATGTCCTCGTTCGGATACGTGTTGTCTGCATCCGTCATGACTATGATCTCGCCCGATGCGGCCCTGACGCCGTTGGTTCGTGCTACCCCTACGCCCTTATTCTCCGTATGGCGAAGAACCGTAACTCCCATCGCCTCCGCCAAATCGCCCGTCCCATCCGTTGAACCGTCATCGACAACGATCACCTCGTAGGTGTAACGCGAGGAATCCATCGCGGCGATAATGGCCTGGAGGTCGCTTTCAATGGCGGCGGCCTCGTTGTAGGCGGGCACGATTACGCTGACATAAACATCTTCGTTGGTCACAAGTCAGTAAAACCTTCAACATGTGCACTGAGCCAGACAGCTGAACACAGAATCGGATGCCCCAATCTAAGCCTAATCTGCCCGCTTGTCAACGTTGGACAGCGGATGAAAAGTGTCGGTATTCCCCGGGCTTGACAAGATAGCTGCCGTTTTATCGCTGGGAAGGGGTGGGCTTTCTGTCAAGCCCAATTACCCCAAGCGACGACCATTACTAAAAGTTCTCTAACAACAGCTTGACATAATTCATCTTAGGAAGCATCTTTGTTGCTAAAATGGTTGCATATGGGTCGTGAACGGGTAACATGTCGCATATTCTGAGTCAATTGGTTCGATTTTTCTCTAAAGTTGAACTGAGGAATTTGCAGTTTTTGGACGGAAGGAGGTGAGAGCATGAATCGGAAGGACGCTGTGAACCACATGGCTGCCAAGGCGAACATCACAAAGGGACAGGCAGACGCCGCGTTGACCGCTTTGCTGGATGGAATTATCGACACACTCAAAAGCAACGGGAAGGTGACTTTCATTGGATTTGGCACCTTCATGGTCAAGCAGCAGAAGGCTCGTAAGGGCTTCAATCCTAACACAAAGAAACCAATGACCATCCCAGCTTCGAAGAAGGCTAAGTTCAAGGCAGGCTCAAAGCTGCAGGAAGCTCTTAGCTAAGAGCAGGTCATATCTTGTGCGGATTTGCTCAACAGAGAATGTGGATGCTGGCGGCGCCCAGGGTTACGATGTGACCTCAAGCGCCGCCATGTTCTTGAGCTCAACCAAGCTTGTCCACCAACAAAGCAAGTTGTTTTTGTGGCCAGTTACTTGTGATGTCGAAGCACTCAGCGTTTCCACCGCGGATCGAGCACGTCCTTGATGCTATACCCGGAGTTAGCCTCACCAAGTTAAGGGGTGATGTCTCGACCAGGCAGTTCTTCAGGCTGCAATTTGCGGATAGTCAAGAGGCCCAGGAATTTCTCCACACCTGTTCCGAGGCCGCAGAGCTTGCACAGGATTTCGCCGGCCTGGATAAGCCCCAGGAACGCTCACTAATCGCGATGTTGCTCCCCGAGAATGGCTCGGCCAGGGCAAGCCGTCTCATTGTGGATGTTGGGCGCTACATCCAAAGCTGTGGTGTGCCGGTGCCCAAGACCTATCTCGCCATTCACCAGATGGGCTTTCTTGTCATAGAGGACCTGGGCGATACGAGGCTGATCGATCTGATCGAGCAGGCCGGCTTGCGAAACGCCATGGACATCTACCGTGCAGCCATTGAATACCTCGTTCGTATGCAATTCCCCTCCGCTGAAGTCCCCCGAGACTGCACGGCCTACAGCTACTCGTTCTCGGCCGACCGATTCTTATGGGAGTTGAACCGTTTCACAGAGTTATTCTCACGGATCGTGCTTAAGAGAAAGCTAAGCCAATCGGAACAGAGCATAATCGACAGAGACTTCCGGGCAATATGTAGCGAGATGATGAGCCAGGAATTGCTCTTTACGCACCGCGACTACCACTCGCGCAACCTCATGATCAAAAACGGCAGGCCTTGCGTGATCGATTTTCAGGATGCGAGGCTGGGCCCGATTCTCTACGATATCGCCTCGCTCATCTTTGACCCTTACGTGGCGCTTGGGCGAGATGATCAACAGGAGCTCTTTGACCATTACTTCTCGCTGCTGGTGGCGAGGTCTCGTAACGACCTGCGCCGGCTTGGCTTGAACAGGGCGCTATGCGTGTGCACGATCCAAAGGTGCCTCAAGGCGGCAGGCACCTATCTATCGGTGGTTGGGCTGCGACGCAACTCTGAACTAGTGCGCTATCTCCCACGGGCGCTTGCAAATGCCCTTCAGGCCGCAAGGAGGAGCGCGGGTCTTGTAGGCCTCGGCAATATGCTGGCGCACTGGCTTGATGCAGCCAACGAGTTCCTCAAAGCGCATCAGAGCTAGATGCCATCGGCATTTGCGGTTTGACTTCGAAACACAGTTTGATAAGATTCCGAGTTGGACTTG
>QMNL01000337.1 GCA_003647755.1 Candidatus Coatesiibacteriota bacterium | reverse complement strand
GGCTCTCATTATGTTAGCACCCGACTTCCAGTGGGGTCGCTTGGGGGTACGAGGCGCCTCCTCACCCTCCCCTCGAATCCTCATCTGAAGAGGATGTAGGGGAGGTGTCGGCTCGCCCCAGCTCCCGAATGAATTCGGCGGTTAGGACAATAGTAGCCGTCTGCATCGCCAGCTTGCGCCGAGCGGCTCGTCAGCTCGTTGCACGTCGGACATCGCAGCGTGCATCTTTCGCCCACCACTTGGCATGAACCCAACATTACCTACAATCTGAGGTCAAACCCCCAATGGATTGCGGGTTGCGTTTCAACCTGATACGTGGCATCAATGGCAGAGTATAGATTGATCTTAAGGTGGGCATTTCTGTTGGAGGGTGTTTCGGTGAAGAAGTCATTCGTGATGGCGCTGATCTTGCTGCTGTGTATCGCGTCTGTCGTGGTGGGGATAATGCTCCTGCGAAAGGAGAGCGCTCGTCCTCGGAGGAACGCACTCGACCGCCTGGCGAGCACATTTGGGAACAAGTTTGCTAAGTTCGAGCCCGGAAGAGGGCCCAGCGTGGGCCTTGTGCGCATCTTCGGGCCGATAACGTTCAGGGAGTCCCAAGGCCTATTCGAGGCCTACCCACGAGGCGCACTGAGGACGATCCGCGAGATCAGACAGCTCAGGAAGAGCCGCAGAGTGAAGGCGATCGTGATCGAGATAAACAGCCCCGGCGGGACGGTAGGAAGCGTTCAGGAAATATGCCACGAGATAAAACTCGCACAAAAGGCGGGCAAGAAGGTGGTCGCCTCAGTTGCCGACATGGCTTTCTCGGGCGGCTACTACATCGCATCCGCCTGCGACAAGATAGTGGCCAATCCAGGCTCACTCACGGGCAGTATCGGCGTCATCATCGCCGCTCCGGACCTGGAGAAGCTTTTCAACACAATTGGGATCAAGTTCAACGTGATCAAAAGTGGCAAACTCAAGGATATTGCGGCCTACTGGAGGGATATGACTGACGAGGAGCGCAACCTGCTCCAGACGCTCATCATGGATTGCTACCAGCAGTTCGTAACCGCCGTCTCGAAGGGCCGAAACATCCCGATCGATAAGCTGTTGCCGCTTGCAGATGGGCGCATCTTTTCGGGCACGCAGGCGCTTGACAATCACCTCATCGACAGCCTGGGCACGCTCGATGACGCGATCAACCTCGCCGCCAAACTTGCGGGGATCAAGGGCAAGCCCAATATCATCAGACCTACAGTCGAGCCATTCGAGCGGTTTTTCAGGTTCCTCGACGCCAAGTTCGGAAAGACCCCGTCGCTCAGGGACATGGTGATGGGCGAGTGCGACTCGCCGGTGCAGTATCGCGCCAACCTCGGCTCTGCCCAGGCGGCTTATGCCTATCCGACCACGAGCCAACAGTAGGAGGTATGCGATGCTAAGTGAATTTGCGCTTCCCTACGAGAATATGACTCCGCAAGAGAGACCCGCCGGGACTCTCGCGATACTCTACAACCAGCTGGTCTCTCCCAAGAAGGCCGTTCAAGCGATCGCCGAGAGAAGGCCTTACTGGCTCGCGTTCTTCGTCATAGCTCTGTCCGTGTTGAGCAAAATAACAGCCGGGCTTCTCTCGCCATCCAGCCCGCTTGCATTCGGCGCCGGCTCGCTGTTTGCGCTGCTGTGTATAGCGCAGTTTTTCGTTACGGTCATCTTCACCATCGTCGCGGCGAGCATATATCATTTCGCCGCCACAAACGAGTTCAAACTCGGCGACGTGAGGGTGCTCTTCCTGCTCGTCGCGGTCTGCTTTCTGCCAAACATTTTCTTCGCCCCGATTACACTTCTAGTCTATGGGCTCCCGTCCGCCGTCGCGACAGCGGTCTGGACGGTGTGTGCTATTGGGCTTTGGGTCTGGAGCTTTGTGTTGCAGATAATTGCGGTTAAGAACTATTACGAGATATCTTCCGGAAGATCGTTTTTTGCCATCATCCTGCCGTTCATTTTGGTGGCAGCGATGGCAGCCGCGTTCTTCGTCCTGATGTTCGCCTATTTCGTCGGGTCAATTAGAGGGCTTGTAGGGTAGCGAGGTCCCGGGGAGTTGCCATACAAGGTTCCCGCGCTCTTCTCGGACAGGCGTAGATGGCTTAAGATCGGCCTGCCCGGCGCCGTGTTGCTTGCGATGTGCATCTACTCTGCCGTTGCTGGACCAAAGCGCATGCCGAGATTCGCAGACTACCTGAAGGACCCTGCTCGTTTTGACGGGAGAAGTCTTCTAGTTCAGTTCACGCAGATCAGGCGCTACGAAGGCCCGGACAAATTTACAGTGCAGGACATCTGGGGCGACAGGATTCAAGTGAGAGGCCATATACCGCCGGGCCAAGTAGGTTGCTTTATCTCGTTTTATGCTACTTTCAACAAGCCCGGCTACCTGGTTCTGGGCGAGAAATGGCACATTTACAGATGGGACACCGTGAAGCTCGTCGTATCCGCCACAGCGCTCATCGGGGTCTTGCTGTTCTTTCTACGCCGTTTCAGGTTCAATCTGCGACGGTTTCGCTTCGAGGAGAGATGGTAATGCCAGACCTAGTTACCCATGCGCTCGTAGGCTGCTTCACGACAAGGCCGAGGCGCTATCGCGAGCTGTTCTTTGTTGGTCTCATCCTGCCAGACCTGCTCGGCCGTTTACCGATGGTCTTCTACAAGAGATCCTATTGGTTCATCAGCGCGGGACACACACCAGTCGGTATCCTGCTCAGCGCATACCTGATAACCTTCCTGTTCCAGCCGCGAATCAGGGCGGTCATTTTCCGGAACCTTCTCATCGGTGCGTCGATTCACCTTTTCCTGGACATGCTCCAGCGGCACCTCACCTATGCCTACTTCTGGTTTTTCCCGTTTACTTGGAAGAGCTTCGAGATACCTCTTTTTTGGCCTGACCAATCGATAGACGCCATCCCGTTTCTGTTGGTTGCAGTCGGCGTTGTTTACTTAATCCGCCGGAGGTTCGCAAGGGCACAAGCCTCAAGGAGTGAGTAGGACAATGTGGATGCGATGTGGGGGTCTTGCCAAGAGGGGAGAGCGCCGGCTTGCAATGTGTCGG